>JAQVHS010000006.1:0-75342 GCA_028696075.1 Candidatus Gastranaerophilales bacterium | reverse complement strand
GGGAAGCTGGGATTGGGTTTAAGAGTTGAAGAGGTTATTTTGCCGTCATTGCGAAAATGCGCAAGCATTTGAAGCAATCCAGGGGAAGAAGCTGAGCAGCTAGGCAGCTGGGAAGCTGGGATTGGGTTTAAGAGTTGAAGAGGTTATTTTGCCGTCATTGCGAAAATGCGCAAGCATTTGAAGCAATCCATAGGAAAGAAGCTGGGAAGCCGAGAAGCTGGGAGGCTGGGATTGAGGTTAAGAGCTTAAGAGTTCGTTATTACTGGACAGCAATGACATGTCGGCAAAAAAATACCCCCTCAGTTAAGGGAGTATTTTTTATTATTTTTTAAATTTTTATTCAAAAGCTACATCATTAGGTGCTGCTGCATTTTCACCATACATAGCCTGCCACGCTCTGGAATATCCATTATTAGCAAAAGGATAAACACCCACACTGGTTATGATAAGAGGATATTGGTCAGTTACGGCATTACTGGCTGCCATAGCAGCAGGAAGAGCCCTTGTGCCTTTGCCTGTCCCATTCACATCAACCATTACACCACATGATAAAGCTGTTACATCACCTGCTCCTGAATAAGTGGGAGCTTCCGTTCCGCATTCTGATATGCTATCCGCACCGTCTACAAAAAACGTATAAGTCATGCCGTCGGGAGTAGTGATAGTATTACCATTTCTTGTGCCTGATAATGAGTTATTAATCCATGTAGCAAACCCTTCATCTGTCCCATCTTCACATTCACCGGCATTCGTAACAAAACATTCATCGACTTCTTTAGCTACGTTAAGCTGAATTGCCTGCCCAAGTACTGACATTGCTTTTTTAAAAGCTACTCTGTTTTGCTGGTCGTCGGTTGAATTTATCAACGCGGGGATAGTCATTGCAGCTACAACACCAATAACCATCAAGGTGGTTAATACTTCTGCAAGTGTAAATGCATTTCTTTTCATCATGTTTTAATTCCTTCTTATTACTTAAATAACATTAATTTTATAACTGATGGGTTTATTATACAAATAATTTTTAAAAAAATCCAGTAGTTTATATTAATTTACAATAAATTCCATTGTTGAAAAACTATTCTACCAAATATATTCTAAAGCGCGAAGGCTTCAATTGGTCGTAAAACAGCTCTATTTCATCGTTCCGCCTTGTTTTGACAAAACTGCCCTGTTTATCGTACACGAACTCATATTTCACTTTTTTCCCGTTTAAATCAAGGGTTTTATTAACAACAGGCACGCCGCCTTTAATATTCACTGTTTCGCAGCCGTTTTCATCTTTGCTGCGGACTTTTTCCGTCGGATATTGTTCGTTTGCCACAACAAGCAGGCTTTCGCTTCTGCCTTTTGCCGTTGTTATCCATGCTACAAAACCGTCCTCATCAGCTCTTAAGAGTTCTGTTTTGCCCTCGCGGCAAAATTGGCATGTCTTTGCAAATTCTGAAACAGCGTTAAATTTGGCAAAGAATTTGTCATTACGTTCCCTTTTTAAAGAAACTTCGCTGCCTATAGTATGTTCACAGCCCGTTTTGGTAAAGGATTCATCCCCGTCAATGTACAAAATGGGTCTGCGGGCGTGGGCGCCGCCTATTAAAAGTTTATATTTAAGCCATTTAAATAATGCTCCTTTTTCGGTTAACTGCCCCGGAAATTGGTCTATTGCTTCAAATTCGCCGTCCTGATTATTATATGTCTTTAAAATAGATAGTTTCGGCATATCGGCTTCAAGCGAAGAGTTATATTCTTCGAGGGTTTGAAGGTCTTTTAAAATATTCTCCACACTCTTATCGCTTTGGGAAATAATATCATTCCCCCACAACAAGTCAAATGCCATGTCCTGATGGTATTCTTTTAAAAACCCGTCCCAAAGCATATATTCGGCTAAAGCTGCAAAGTGCGGAACCTTGGATTTTAAAGAACGGTTTGCTTCGCCTAAAACTTTTTTCGGCGCGCGGTAGCTTATCGGGCATTCGTCTTTTTGCGAAACCCTGTCTACTATATGGTCGATGTGGTCAACTCTGAAACCGTCAAAATTGTAGTCTTCCTGCAATTGGTGCAAGGCATTAATATAATAATCAATAACTTCCTGATTATATGTCCCGTCTTCCAGGTTTACAAAGTAATACGGGGTTTGGCAGTCAAGGTTGGCGAAGTTCGTTACATCCTCTTTGTCAATGTTAAAGTGCCTGCACACGGGATAAGAAGCGCCCTCGCTCATCTTATCAAAAACAGGCACCCCGCAGGAATTCCACGCCCCGCCGGGAGCAGGCCAAAGCCCTTGGGAAATCAATGTTGAGGTAACATCATTCTGATTGGTTATATCTTCTTCATGTAACATTGCGCTCTGCGGTCTGCCGATTAATTCACATACGATAGATTTAACTTTTTTATGGATTAATCTCTGGTTTTCTTTTTTGGTCATGTTGTTTGAAAGTTCTTTTTTCTTGGCTAAAAGAATTTTTTCCGCCTGTTCGTACTCCTCGCTTAAATTATCGGGGATATTGACATAATCACCGTTTAAACGGGATTTGAGCAGGGTTTTTACCTCTTTGGAACAGTTAAGTTTATCGGTTTGCGCTTCAATTTCGTTAATCAAAGCTGCTATATCAAACCATCTTGCAATATAAGGGTTAGACAAAACTGCCTTTGAAAATCTGCCTGTTTGAGGCAAAACATCGTACATTACAGGATGTCCTGCAAGCTGCGCAAAAGCAAGCGCAAGCTGGATTTGAGCCTTGGCATCAAGGTTAAGTCTTTCTAAAACAAATTTGTCTTCAAGCGCTTCTGATACCTCGGAACTTTTCGGCAAATAAGCGCAGCCGAATTCTCTGGGATGAAACGGCACAAAATAAGCCGTAGCACTCAATCTGCCTTCACCGCAGGAAGGTAAAATGAGAATTTGGGTTAAAATATCAATAAAACTCGCCGGAAATTCGCACTGCATACCGTTTCCCAAAGCACAAAGATTGATTAATTTAATTTCATGCTGTTCCTGTTGTATCCATGAAGAGTTATCATAACCCGCTCTTTTTACAGGGCTAAGGTCCGTAAAATCAAAACCGTTGTCGTTAAAGACTTTATTATAGCGGAATTTTGCTTCCAGCCCCGTGATAATTTCAAACGGGGTTAACTCTTCCAGCGCATGCTGGTGAGAGTACGGCAAATAGCCTTTTTCCCGCACTATTGTTTGAATTTGAGAGATTTTAGCCTCATCAACTTCGTTAAAATATATTTTTTTCAACGCTGCAAACAAATCACTAAGTGTTTTTGCTTCGGGGTTAAATTTTAATTCCTGCTGTTGCATAAAAAATCTCCTGTTTCAAAATTTTGTAATTATAAAATTAAGCATCCAGACCGATATCAAGCACACCTGCTGTAGTTTGCATTGCACTTGTAGATATAATATCAATTCCTAAAGAAGCTATTGTCTTGATATTATCTAAGGAAATATTGCCGCTTACTTCTACGATTGCTTTGCGGTTAATCAGCGATACAGCCTGTTTTATTTGGTCTAAACTCATGTTATCAAGCATAATTATATCAGCTTTTGCATCCAGCGCTTCCTTTACCTGTGAAACATCTTCCGCTTCTATTTCAATTTTATGCGCAAAAGAAGATGCTGCTTTTACCTTCTGTATCGCTGCTTTAATACCGCCTGCAAACTTGATATGATTGTCTTTTAACATAACACAATCAGACAGATTAAATCTGTGCAGATACGCGCCTCCTGTCTGTACCGCATATTTTTCAAACAATCTGAATCCGGGGGTTGTTTTTCTGGTATCAACAATCTTGGCGGCATACGGTTCTACAGCTTTTTGAAATTTGTTTGCCAAAGTAGCAATCCCGCTCATTCTTTGGAGATAATTCAGGGCGACACGCTCGCCTTTTAAAATAGAGTTTACTTTTCCCGTAATTGTAGCAATAGTATCATTTTTACGGAGCTTCGTACCGTCTTGCAGTAAAATATTAACTTTTACTTCAGGGTCTACAATTTTGTAAACCGTTTTGACCACATCAATTCCGCATAAAATGCCTTCCGTGCGGGTAACCAGTTTAACCGTATCGGTGTAATCATCGGTAAATATTGCATCTGTTGTAATGTCAAAAAAGCTTATGTCTTCTTTAATGGCGTTTTTAACATGTTCTTCTATCAAAAACTCATTCAAAAAATATTTCATCTTCGCGACCTTTCCTTGATATGTTTGTATAGCTGTGCTTTGCGCTTGAGCTTGTTTTTTTAAAGTCATCTCTGTAATGAGAACCTCTGCTCTCCCGTCGTTCTAAAGCGGATTTCATCATTAAATAAGATAACGTAAGCATATTTTTAAGTTCATATTCCTGCGTACTAAAAAATATATCCGATTTTAGGATTGAAAGCAATTTTGCAATTTTTTCCAAGCCTGCTTTCAGCCCTTTTTCATCTCTTATAATACCGCAATACTGCCACATTATGTCTTTTAGCAGCTTTTTGTATTCAGATACGTCAGAGGGTTCGGGTTTTTTATAATCGTCGTATTTTTGCAAAGTTTGGGCGATTTTTTCATCCTCAAGGTAAGAGTGATTGCGCTCATCAAGCTTAAAATTCCTTGCAAGTTCATCCGATAAAACAACACACTCAAGCAAAGAGTTGCTGGCAAGACGGTTTGCGCCATGCAAAGAAGTACAGCTGACTTCGCCTGTTGCATACAATCCTTCTACATCCGATTTGCCGTTGGAGCGCACCCTAACCCCGCCCATAAAATAATGCGCGGCAGGAGAAACAGGGATTAAATCTTTTGTAATATCTATACCGTATTCAAGACATTTTGCATAAATGCTCGGGAAGCGCCTGGTTAATTGAGCTTTGGGGATTTTAGCCGCGTCAAGAAACACTCTGTCTGAGAGATGTTTTTTCATCTCAAAATAAATTGCCCTTGTAACAACATCACGGGGGGCAAGTTCGGCTTTGGGGTGATAATTTTTTGCAAATTCATCACCGTTGATATTTTTTAATTTTGCGCCTTCGCCCCTGACGGCTTCTGAAATTAAAAAACTGCTTTCTTCATTTGTTTGGGCTTTAAACACCGTAGGATGAAACTGCACAAACTCCAAATCCTGCAATGTTGCACCCGCCCTATAAGCCAAAACCACACCATCTCCTGTTGAAACAGAAGGGTTAGTAGTGTTAGCGAACAGCTGCCCGCTTCCGCCTGTTGCAAGCACAACAACATTGGCAAAAATTGCCTGATGGGTTTGGGTTTTTTCATCCAAAATAACCACCCCTCTGCAGGCGCTGTTATCATCAATCAAAAGCTCTACCGCCTGACAGTAAGGATAAATTTCTATATTGGAATCCGCTAAAACCCTTTTAGAAAGCGCTTGAGCGATAAATTTTCCGGTTGCATCCCCTCCTGCATGAAGCACCCTTCTGACGCTGTGAGCGGCTTCGAGCGTAAGCGCCACGTTCTGGTTGTCATCCCTGTCAAACAAAACGCCTTTTTTGATTAAATCGTCGATAATTTGTGCGCCTTTTTCCGCCACGGCTTCCGCTACTTTTTCATCAGAAAGTCCCGCGCCTGCAAACAGAGTGTCTTTTACATGCAACGGAACGGAGTCTTCTTTGTTTTGCGGCAAAACAGAAGCAATTCCGCCTTGCGCATGAAGAGAAGAACCTTCTTTTAAGTCTGATTTTGAAAGAATGAGGATTTTATTATGCGGCTTCAAAAGCTCGCTCGCTTTTAACGCCGCATAAAGTCCTGCTATACCGCTTCCTACAATAATTAATGAATAGATTGATTTTTTCATTGATGCCCCAAGCTTTTTCAAGAGTATACGCTTAAAATACTCTAAACACAATAGTTTAAGTTGAAGAAGTGAAGAGGTTATTTTGCCGTCATTGCGAAAATGTGTAAGCATTTGAAGCAATCCATAGGAAAGCAGCTGGGAAGTTGAGCGGCTAGGCAGCTGGGAGGTTATTTTGCCGTCATTGCGAAAATGCGCGAGCATTTGAAGCAATCCGGGGGAAGAAGCTGAGCAGCTAGGCAGCTGGGAAGCTGGGATTGGGTTTAAGAGTTGAAGAGGTTATTTTGCCGTCATTGCGAAAATGTGTAAGCATTTGAAGCAATCCATAGGAAAGCAGCTGGGAAGTTGAGAAGCTGGGAAGCTGGGATTGGGTTTAAGAGTTGAAGAGGTTATTTTGCCGTCATTGCGAAAATGCGCAAGCATTTGAAGCAATCCATAGGAAAGCAGCTGGGAAGTTGAGAAGCTGGGAAGCTGGGATTGGGTTTAAGAGGTGAAGAGGTGATTTTGCCGTCATTGCGAAAATGCGCAAGCATTTGAAGCAATCCATAGGAAAGAAGCGGGGAAGCTGGGAAGCCATGAGGGTTTGCGGGTTATGGCTTTAAATGTACGTAAGTAGCGTTGAAAACGCCGTCAAGCGCATTAATTTGGTGCAATACCTCATCTTCAACAGGCGAGTCCGCGTTTATAATCATTAAAGATTCACTATTAAGCTCTTTGTCTTTTCGTGCCACCTGCATCATACTTATGTTGACATTTTTTTCACCCAAAATCGTCGCAACGCCTGCTACCATACCCGGTTTATTAATGTGAGGCGCAAGTAAAATATGTTCCGCAGGCTCAATGTTTGTATCATAACCGTTAAATTTAACTATTCTGGAGCTTCCGTCTGCTCCAAGCGCACCTGCCGCAATATAAGACCCTTGTTCCGTCGTAACTTTGATACTTAATAACCCTAAGTAAGAACAGGATTGTTCTGCTTTGGTTTCTGAAACTTCTATGCCTCTGTTTTTAGCTATTAAAGGGGCGTTGACATAATTAACATTTTCCATGCTGTGAGATAAAATCCCTTTTAGCACAGCAACTTTTAAAGGTGCTATATCAAGAGTTGATAAAGTGCCTCTTGCGGCTATTTTTACTTCTTTAACGGCGCCTTTTGCAATTTGACCCAATAAAAGACCCAGATTTTCTGCGATATTCATGTATTCTTTAACAGGCTCAAGCTTTTCGGCTCTTAAAGAAGGGCTGTTGACTGCACTGGTCGCATTTAACCCGCTTAAAACATCTCTTATCTGTTCGGCTACGTCAATAGCGACATTAATTTGAGCTTCTTCCGTGCTTGCGCCTAAATGGGGGGTTAAAATTAAATCCCCGTCGCAGTGCAAAAGAGGATTGCCGTTATCTAAAGGCTCTGCGGTAAATACGTCTATGGCTGCTGCGGCAACCTTTTTGGATTCAAGTGCTTCTTTCAAATCTTGTTCGTTCACTATGCCGCCTCTCGCACAGTTTATAATTCTGACGCCGTCTTTCATTTTGGCGATAGTGTCTTTATTAATCAAATTCAAGGTGTCTTTTGTCTTCGGTACATGCACCGTAATAAAATCACAAACACCCCAAAGCTCGTCTAAAGTTTTTACCTGTTTTGCGCCGGTTGCCTCAATTATTTCTTCAGACGCAAAAGGGTCATAAACAAGAACACTCATGCCCAGTCCCAATGCTGCTTTTGCGACATGCGAACCGATTTTGCCAAGTCCTATAATACCTAAAGTTTTTTTGAAAAGTTCAACCCCTGTATATTTAGAGCGTTCCCATTTGCCTTCTTTGGTTGTAGCTGCCGCCGCAGGGATATGGCGAGCCATAGCCAACATTAAAGCTACTGTATGCTCTGCTGCTGCCGTTGTATTGCCATCGGGCGAATTAACCACTATTATACCCGCTTTTGTCGCTTCATCAAGGTTAACGTTATCTACGCCCACGCCTGCTCTGCCCACAATTTTCATGTTTTTTGCAGCCTGAATAATTTTATCGGTTACTTTGGTTTGACTCCTAATCATTAAACCGTCATAATCGCCTATAATTTTGGCTAATTCATCTTCGCTTAAGGTTTCGATAAAATCCACCTGTGCAACACCTTTAAGAATGTCGCCCGCTGATTTGTTGATTTTGTCTGTGATTAAAACTTTTGGCATAGCAGCCCCCGCCGGTTTGTTAATTTCGTTTGCAGTTGATATTTTCGACATAGCAGCCCCCTTGATAATATATTTCATAATCTAATTCTTGCACAAAAAAATACTTGTACAAGGGAAAAATCGGCTTGCTATTTATAGGATTTTATTTAATTAATTCCAACATAAAAGAAATTTTAAAGAGCCTGTTTTTTGATATTGAAGATAATAACAACAAACAAATAAGCAAATTAAATATCCAAATAGCAGGCAGCAATAAAGCGCTTATAATCCAACCCAAAAAAGGAACAAAGGTTATCAGGGAACATAATAAAAGCGTAAGTTCGAAGTTCAAGAGGTTTAAAATCAACTGTTGTGCCGAGGAAGACAATTGGTCTTTTTGCAAAAACCAGATAATTAAAGACGGCAAAAAACCCACCACAATACTTAAAATAACTACTACCATTACTAATGTTTTTTCATGTTCATCTTTAAATTTTAACAGTAATTCGGCTTGCGCATTATTTTGTTCTTCGTTTGTCATCATTTTACCTTTCAAAACTTAACATATGTAAAATAATAGTAATGCCTATTTTGCAAAAATACAAGTTATTAAATATTCAAATATTTGATAACTTTGCACGGGTTGCCCACAGCCAGTGTACTTGGCGGAATATCCTTTGTAACTACGCTCCCTGCCCCTATTGTGCAGTTATCTCCTATTGTAACGCCCGGTAAAATCACAGCGCCGCCGCCAATCCAGCAATTTTTCCCTATGGTTACGGGTTTGGCAAACTCTTTTCCCGAATTGCGGGTTTGAACATCCAAAGGATGTGCCGCGGTATAAATCTGCACATTGGGCGCCAAAAGCGTATTATCCCCGATTTTTACCTCGGCACAATCTAAAATTATACAGTTGAAGTTCATATAAACATTTTCGCCAAGAGTAATGTTTAACCCGTAATCGCAATAAAAAGGTGGTTCTACATGAACATTTTTAAGCTTTTTGTTAAAAAGTTTCTCTAAAAGTTCGGGCGAAGGTTTGGCGTTATATTCACGAAAAACAGCCCTGCAAGCCGACCGCATAGCCGTAAGGTCTGTATCAAAAGGTATATATAGTTCTCCTGCGAGCATTTTTTCTTTTTGAGTTTTCATAAAAATGATTATAGCATTTTTTGTTTAATTTTGTTCCTGCTGTTTAATACTTTCGCCAAGCAAAGAAAAGGAGCCTGATGTAACAACCTCTTCGCCGAGATTTACACCTGACAAAATTTCGCTGTAAGTATCATTTTTCTTGCCTATTGTAACTTTTCTTTCTTCATAAATATTTGGGTTTACTTTGACATAAACAAAAAAGTAATCTCCGTATTTTTCAACGGCATCGTTTAAAATAGCGGGAATGGTAGCAATACCGGTATTAACAAACATTTCCGCATACATATTGGGTTTAATGGAATTATCTTTATTTGAAATATCTGCTCTTACTTCAAGCGTTTTGGTCGTATTATCCAAAATTGGCGAAACATAAGAAAGCACCCCGTTAATCGTTTTATCCTTGGTTTCCTCTAAAGTTCCGGTAACTTTTTGTCCTGCTTTTAAATAAGGCGAGTCTTTCTCAAAAGCATAGCCGACAAGCCAAATACTCGATAAATCAGCAAGATTAAACATTTCTTTATCCTTTGCCACAATTTCACCGGGGTTAATTTTTCTTTCAAGCAAAATACCGTTTTTACCTGCATTTAAAGTAACGTAAGGGTAAATTTGTCTTGTATTTAATACAGAAGCCAAACTGCCGCCGTAAACAGCCAAACGTTGGCGGTAAACCTGAATTAATGCGTTTCGTTTTGTTTTAAGAGCGCTAAAATTTGCTTCGTCTTTTTTCATTTGAGCGTAAGCAATTTCATATTCTGCTTTTGAAGAGATTTTTTCCTTATAAAGGGTGCTTTCTCTGTTAAAACTCTGTCTTGAAAGTTCGTATTGTGCCTTCATTTCATTTATAGAAGCGTCAATATCCATAACCTTTTCCAAAAATTCAAGCTGAATTTGTCCGATTTCGTCGGATTTAATTTTTACCACAGGCTGTCCTTTTTTTACAATCTGTCCCGGCTCTGCAAATACCGCTTCGATTTTGCCGTCTATCGGAGCATAAATCTTTTCAATCAATTGATTTTGAGCCTTGAATTGGGCGGGGATGGTTATTCTGAGTTCAATTGCACGCTCTTGCAGCGGCTCTGTTTTAATTTTTGCATTCTGCTCCTGAATATCCGTTAAAACTATTGTCTTAGGTCCGTTTTTTACGGTATTTTCCTTTATGCCGCAAGCTGCCGTGGTTATGCACAGCATTAGCATTATGAATATTTTAAGAAACTTCATGTGTTTCCTCCTTGGTAATTTTAAATAACAATGGTATCAAAAATATGGTAAAAACCGTGCCGACAGACAGTCCACCAATAATTGCTATAGCAAACGGTTTTTGGCTTTGGGCGCCTATCCCGTTTGAAAGAGCGGCAGGCAAAAGCCCTAAAATAGCAACCAAAGAAGCCGTAAGTACAGGACGAAGTTTTTGCAGCGCACCATGCATTAGTGCCTCGGTTTTGTCGTGAATAATTTTTTGCTGCCTGATAATAGATGAAAGTAAAATAACACCGTTTTGAATAGAAACGCCTATAGCAGCGATTAAGCCTACTCCTGCGGAAATTGAAAAATATGTTTTTGTAACAAACAAAGCAAAGATACATCCGCTCAAAGTTACTATTATTGTTGACATTCCTATCAAAACATACCGCCAGCGTTTGTAATTAATATGCAAAATAACGGCAATAACCAGCAATGTAAACGGTAAAATAACCGCCAGACGGGTATTTGTTGTCTTTTGGCTTTCGGATTGTCCCGCCCATTTCATTTGGTAACCTTCAGGCAGTTTCATTTCTTTGGCAAAAACTTTTTGGGCTTCTTTCACTGTAGAGCCTAAATCACGACCCCTTATATTAAATCTTATAATCCCCACCCGCGAGTTTTCACTCCTTGTGATAATCATAGCTCCGTTATCAGTGGTTATTTCCGTTACATTGCTCAAGGGAACGGAAATACCTTCGGGGGTTTTTACTATAACATTTTGTACTTTGTTTAAAGATGACCTGTCTTTTTGTTCAAGACGAACAAAGACATCAAATCGTTTTTCGTTTTCAATAACCTGTGTGGCATTTTTGCCGCCGATTGCCACTTCTATAACCTTTTGGATATCATCGCTGCGAAGCCCGTATCGCCCTGCTTTTACTCTGTCAACTTTAATTTGATACTGGGGCTGACCGATAATTTGGTCATAAGACAAGTCCACAACACCTTTAACTCCTGCTAAAAGCCCTATCCCTTTATCCTGCAGCTTTTGCAATTCATAAAGGTCATTGCCGTAAATTTTCAAAACAACCTGACCTTTTGAACCCGAAACGGCTTCTTCCACATTATCTTGAATATACTGGGTAAAATAGGTTGTTATGCCGGGGATTTGCTCAAGTTTTGCGGACATATCATTAATAAGTTTATGTTTATCCTTGTGCCACTTGCGGCGCCAGTCTTTAGCCAGTTTTAAATCTACCATATTTTCAATATTACTGAGCAAATTTGGGTCTGTACCGTCATCCGCCGAGCCTACATGGGAAATAACGTTTTTTACTTCGTCATATTCAAGCAAAATCTCTCTTACCTGACGTGCAATATCTACAGAATGGGCAATTGTTGAGCTTCTGGGCAAAACCGTTACCCTGAGCCAAATATTGCCTTCATCAAGGTTTGGCAAAAATTCCGAACCCAAAAAACAACAGAAAATCAAAACAGCACTCGCAAACATAGCTGCTGTCGCCGTAATAAATTTTTTAGGGTGCAGAAAAACTTTTTCTAACGCTGTTTTATAAAGAGCGGTTAATTTTGCCATCATTTTGTTTTCTTTTTCAACCAGATTTTTATCAGGAATCAGTACTACAGCGATCGGCGGCAAAAGAAAAACAGCCGCCAACACAGCGCCAATCAAACAAAATCCCATTGTAAATGCCAACGGATGAAACAACTTGCCGGCAACAGAATCAAATGCAAAAATCGGCATAAAACAGCATAATATGATTAATGTCGAAAACACTATGACATTTGCAACTTCTCTGACCGCTTTGTAAATAATACTTTCTTTTTTTTCACGGGTCATTTCACCTTTATAAGACGTTAAAGCGCGGAAAACATTTTCCATAAGTATGACAGCACCGTCAACAATGATACCGAAGTCTACAGCGCCCATACTCAAAAGGTTTGCCGGAATATTAAAAAGCTTAAACATTAAAAATGCAAAACTCAACGAAAGAGGAATAACCAAAGAAGCTATTAAAGTAATACGCAAGTCCAAAATAAAAGCAAAAAGCACAATAATTACAAATACTATACCCAAGACCACATTATGCCCGATTGTATGCATTGTATTATTAATAAGTTCACTTCTTTCATAAAAAGGCACTAAATGAATGCCTTTGGGCAGCTGGGCTTTGATTTCTGGCAGTTTTTTCTGAAGGTTTTTAATAACCTCTGTAGGGTTTTCGCCTTTTCTCATTAAAACAATGCCCTCAACCGCATCATCGTTATAATTTTTACCGACCTGCCCTATTCTCACAGATGGTTTTATTTCAACTTTTGCAACGTCTTTTACTCTGATGGGGATACCGCTTTTTGAATTTATGACCGTATTTTCGATACTTTGAATATTAGAATATAACCCCAGCCCTCTCACTATATAAGCCTGGTCGTTATTGGAAATATAATGCCCGCCTGCTGTGGAATTGGAAGCTTTAATAGCGTCAAAAATTTCACCAACATCAAGATTATAAAAACGGACTTTTTCATGGTCTAAAGTAACGCTGTAAGTCTTAATCGGACCGCCAAAACTGTTTACGCTGATAACGCCCGGAACCTGTTTAAAAAGTTTTTCCATTTGCCAATCTTCAACAGCTTTCAGTGTCATCGGGTTATAATAATCAGACTCCAAAGTATATCGGTAAATTTCACCAATTGCAGAGGCATCAGGTCCAAGTGAGGGCTTGACCCCTTCGGGTAAATCGGTTTGATAAATCCGCTCTAAAACCTGCTGGCGTATTAACGACGAAGGCAATCCGTCATCAAAAACAACCTTTATAACCGAAAGCCCGAACAACGAAATGGAATAAAGTTTTTTCTCATGTGGAATTCCGTTTAACTCCTTTTCCAAAGGTATTGTAGCAAGCCGCTCTATATCCTCGGCGCTCTTGCCCGGCATTTGTGTAATAACCTGCACCATGGGACTGGTAAAATCGGGATATGCTTCTACATCAAGATTTTTCAGGCAATAAATACCCGTTAAAAGTAATAAAACGGCAAGAGCTATAAACACAAGCTGTTTGTTAACAGCCAGTTTGATTAAACGATTAAACCTTTTTTTCATTAAAATCAAACTCCTCGGTGTTTACATCTCTCAAAAAATCAATCCAACAGTTGTAATATTCTGCCAAAGCATAATTATAACCAAGTATTATTGATTTATATGATTGTTCCATTACGATAAGCGACGTTAAGTTTGATTTACCGACCTCGTAGCTTCTTTTAGAAATTTTTACCAGCTCTTCGGAATTTTTTAAAAGATTGTCATTGTAATAATTAAGGTTCATTTTTGCCGTTACAAATTTTTCATAAGAGCTTTTTAAGTCTTTTACAGCCTTATTTTCCACAGAAGTATATTTTAAATCAGCCTGCTCTAATTGAAGTTTAGCATTTTTAATTTCAGGCCTGTAGCTGTATAACAAAGGCAAATTTACCAAACTTGCACCCGCATAAGCGCCTGTTTTAAACGTTCCGTCATCAGACATACTATCAGGTTGATAGGCATATCCGCCGATTAAGGCTAAATCGGGGATACGTTGTCTTCCGATTAAAATAAGGTTTTTTTTAGCAACATCTATTTCGTTTTTTGCGATTTTTAAATCGAAGCGGTTTTTAAGAGTGTCTTTCACAATATTATCAAACAAAGGCAGATTTTCCGCAGGGTTTGGTGTTAAAAGCATTGCAAAAGTTTTTTGCTCCCAAAGATTACCGTCATTGCTGTCATAAACAATCGCATTCTCGTTTTTGGCATTAATTATTTTGTTAAACTCCATCGCTGCGGTTTTTACATTGACCTGCGCCGTATTAACCTGTGTTGTCATTTGATTGAGGGCAATTTGGGCTTGCAGCAGGTCAATTTCCGGCGCTGCACCCGCTTCCACCCTTTTTTTAGCAATATTTTTAAGGTCTTCCAGGAGTTTTTGCTGTTCTTTCAACGCTGTCAAAACGGATTTCGCCGACATTAAATTAACATACGCTTCCCTTACCGCCATTTTTAAATCAAAGCTTGTAAATTCAACTTTTTCTTTTTCAAGCTCAAAGTTAGATTTTGCAAGATTTTTTCTGGCAGAGCGTTTTGCTATTTCAATAGTTTCGCTTAAACCTATTTGTTGAGGGTTTCCCGCGCCTGCTTTACCAAGGTTATAGAATAAATTTACATCGGGATTTTGCAGCCGGTTTGCCATTTTTATATTATTTTTGGCTATAGAGATGTTAATCTTTGCCGCTTTTAAATCAAGGTTGTTCTCCAGAGTGATTTTAACAGCTTCATCCAGGTTTATTTTTTTCGCATCTTCAATGGCATAGCCTGTTGTGCATAAACTCAAGTATATTATTACAAATGTCGCTATTTTTTTTAGCATGGCATATTCTTCTATGCTCTTCCGATAATTTATTTTACTATAAAATTTTATTTGAAAATATAACGTTTTTTTAATTGATTTTATTGACTTTCAGGGGCATTAACAGTCTGCAACGATATCATGGGCTACATCAGCGTCAATAACGCCTCTTTCGCCCAAAACAGTGCCTCTTTCTTTAAATCTTTCTCTGATTTTTTCGGCGGCTTCTTTTGAATCTATGCCGTAATCCGATAATTTTGTTTTTTGTCCTATGGAATTAAAGAAGGCTTCTGTTTTTTCAATAGTAATATCAGCAAGTTCATTTTCGTCGGTTTGAGTTGCGCCGTAAACTTCTTTTGCCATTTTAGCCAATTTGTCGAGTTTGTTTTGTTTTTGGTTTTTCCACAATTTCGGCATTACAATAGCAAGGGTTTTCCCATGGTCAAGCCCGTAGAATGCCGTTAATTCATGTCCTATCATATGCGTTGACCAATCTTGGACAGCGCCTGTAGAAATCCAGTAGTTTAAACCCGTTGTCGCACACCAGAATATATTTGCACGAGCATCATAATCGGTTGGGTTTTTAAGCACTTTTGGCGCTTCTCTCATCAGGGTTTTTATAATCCCGAACGCCCATTCATCCTGCAGCGGTGTATTTACATCATAAGTGGCATACTGCTCCATTACATGGACAAAAGTGTCTACAATACCGTTTATGGTTTGGCGCTCAGGCAGTGAAAAGGTTGTTTGAGGGTCAATGATTGAAAATCGGGGAAAAGTGTAAGGCGAATGAAAAGCAAGTTTTTCATCGGTTGCTTTTCTAGATATTACAGCGCCGCAGTTCATCTCTGAACCTGTTGCAGGAAGAGTAATGACACTGCCTAACGGTATGGCAGAAGTTGTCGGGGCTTGTTTTTCCAGAATATCCCATGGCTCACCGCCAAATTTTGAAGCGGCTGCGATGAATTTTGTACCGTCAAGCACAGAACCACCCCCTACAGCTAATATAAACGTTATATTTTCTTTTTTTACAATCTCAACGGCCCGCATACAGGTCTCATAGGTCGGATTAGGTTCAATCCCTCCAAATTCAATTATATTATAGTCTTCAAGCGCTTTTTTAACCTGGTCGTAAACTCCGTTCTTTTTTATCGAGCCGCCGCCGTATGTTATCAAAACCTTTTCATCGGGTCTTATTAATTCCTTGAGGCTTGAAATGGTGTCTTTGCCAAAAACCACTCTTGTAGGGCAGCAAAAATCAAAATTGTTCATTCGGTTTCTCCAATATCATTTTCTAAAATTATATTATCATATTTGCAGGCTTTAATGTTAAGATAATAAAATGAAAGAAGATATTTTCAGCATTAAAGATATTCTAAAAACCTCTCAAAATTACAAAAACAGTAATTTTGCACAGCTTGTTGAATACTGGGATGCAATAACCGGCAACAGGTATAAAGGTAAGACGTTTGTTGAGGATATTTCTACAAAATATAACAAAACCACCTTGAAAATAACAGCTTCTTCAAGCGCAGTTATTCAGGAATTATCTTTTTTTAAAAAGCAGCTTATAGAAAAAGTTCAGGCTAAATTTGCCATAAAAATAGATAACCTTGTTTTTTCAACGGCACAAGCGCCAAAAATTAATTCCAATAAATACAAACCTTCTAAACTACAGGAGGTTTACAACATAAAACCGACGGATGAAGAATTGGGCGGGGTTGTTCTTGATGAAGAAGAAATCGCTAAAATCAAACAATCTTTAGAAAAACAAACCGCATTTGACGAAACAAAAAAACAAAAAGTGTTTGATTTTATAATAAAGGATTTAAAGACCCAAAAATGGATGAAAGCAAAAGGCTTTCCCGTATGCGAAAAGTGCGGCAGGGTAATGAGTATACAGGAATTTAACGAAAAAAAAATCTGTCCTGTCTGCTTAAAAGAGCTTAACCTTTCTTAATAACGGCTCAAAAGCCAAATACCTTACGTAACATGGGGTTTGAGGGTTTTAAAAGTTAGTATACAACTCGCTAATGCCCGTTGTGATGAAAAATGTTATTATTTTTTTATTCAAGAAAACATCACATTTGGGGAAAAAGGTGGAAAATACTACCAACAGTATAAAGAGGGTTAAAAAAGTTTTTAACATCAACGCTGAAAAATCTTTCAGAGAAGCGTGCGATTTGTTTTATTTGAAAAATTACAACCAATCATTAACATTATTAAATAAGGTGGTAGAGCTTGATAAAACCCACACAAAAGCACATCTTTTGATAGGGGATATCAGGCTTTTGCACGGGAAAGACGAACGGGAAGCTTTAAACGCTTATGAAAACGCTATTAAATCAAACCCCTACTCGCCTCAAGCTTACGGCTCAAAAGCCTATGTGCTTGATATTTTAGGCAAAACACAAGAAGCCTTGGACAGCTGCAATTTAGCTTTTGAAAATTCGTCAAAACTGGATGACGACCAGTTGTGTTCGTTGTTTGACCAAAAAATTTCTCTGCTTTGTACCTTAAATCGTTATGAAGAAGCTCAAACAACTCTTGAAACCGCGGCAAAAACATTGCCTTCAGACAATGTAGATTATCTCAAATCCTGCTATATGCACAAGATTAACTCAAACCGTAAGTCTAAAAAACAATCAAGTCAAACCAATCTAAGACTTTTATTTTAAAAAATATATAATAAGCCAGATAAATATGAGTTTCAAAATTGAAACTCTTTTTTTTTGCGTAAGCAGTGTGTGAAGCCTGAAAAGGCTTGCCAAAGGGCAGGGCTTTGTAAGGCGAAACCTTTCTACGGCGACGTAGGATAATTGAGCCTCGAGCTTGCGGATTGCAAGTGAGTATAGGCTCAATACCCACAGGAGCAATTGCGTAAGCCGATGCGCTGCGAAAAGCCTGCGATGAGCAGGCTTTGTAGCAAGCATAATACCACCGCCGTTGCGTAGCGAAGCAATCTACATTGAAACAAATTGCGATAGCAATTTTGCTTTCAATGATTGCACAGGCGGAAAAATGCGTAAGCAGTGTGTGAAGCCTGAAAAGGCTTGCCGAAGGGCAAGGCTTTGTAAGGCGAAACCTTTCTATGGCGACGTAGGATAATTGAGCCTCGAGCTTGCGGATTGCAAGTGAGTATAGGCTCAATACCCACAGGAGCAAATGCGTAAGCCGATGCGCTGCGAAAAGCCTGCGATGAACTCTTAATCTCTTCACCTTTTCACCTCCTAAACCTAATCTCATCCCCTCACGCTTAGTTTCTTTCCTATGGATTGCTTCAAATGCTTGCGCATTTTCGCAATGACGGCAAAATAACCTCTTCACCTCTTAAACCTACTCTCAGCTTCTCAGCTTCCCCTCTTCAGCGGATTTTATTAAATATTTATCACTTTCACACCTTCTAAAAATTCAGGCTCAAAGTTATTCACATCAACTGTTGTAATTATTGATTGAATATCATTTTCAATAGCATCAAGCAGAAATTTTTGACGCTCTTTATCAAGTTCAGCCAAAACATCATCCAGCAAAAGAATTGGTTTTTCGTTTATTTTTTCTTCAATAATCTTAAGTTCGGCAAGCTTTAATGACAGAACTATGGTTCTTTGCTGACCTTGCGATGAAAAACTAAGGGCATTATTCGAATTTATACAAAATCCGATATCATCACGATGAGGACCAACAAGTGTTTTTGCCCTTATTATTTCTTCCTGTCTGCGCTCTTTGGTCTTTTGTTTAAAATTTTCCGCTATATCTTCTACGCTTTCCGGCTCTATCGATGAAATATAAAAAATATCAAGCTCTTCTTTCCCTTCAGAAATATTTTTGTGAAATTCTTTTGCCCTTGGCGCAATTTCTTTTATGTATTTTTTTCTCAAATAAATTATATTAGAACCGCTGTTTATAAGCTGTTCGTCAAATACGTTCAAAATATCTTCATAACTGCTTACAGCACAAGCTTTTATTTTTCTAAGCAGGTTGTTTTTTTGGTCTTTTATACGGTTATACTTTAACAACCTGTCGTAATAACCGCCATAAACCTGACATATAGCGCTATCAAGCCAGCTTCTTCTGTCCTTTGGCGTCCCTCTGACTAAAAGAAGGTCATCTACTGTGAATTTTACGGTGTTTATTATGTTTTGAAATTCTTTAGATTTTGTTTTTTTGATATCGTTAACTTTCAGAATTTTTTTGCGCGGCGGGTTCAACCAAACTTCAATCGAAATATCGGTATCATTTTTAAAAATCTCTCCTCTTATCCTGAAAAAATCTTTATCAAACTTTATCATCTCTTTGTCATTGCTTGTTCTAAAAGATGACAATGAGGATAAATAATATACGCCTTCAAGGATATTAGTCTTACCCCGGGCGTTGCTGCCTACTATGATGGTTTTATTTTTGTCAAAATCAATTTGAAGCTCATCATAGTTTCTAAAGTTTAAAATTTTCAGTGTTTTTAAAATCATTCTCTTATTTGAACAGGCATTATAAGCGCCAGATAATTTTCTGATGAATTAGGTTTAACCAAAGTAGCCGATAAAGGGGTATTAAGTTCAAACTTAACCAACGGTGTTTCAAAATATTTAAGGGCTTCAAGCAAATATTTGTAATTAAAAGCTATTCTTAGTTTTTCACTGTCATACTTCACATCTATTAAATCAACACAATCACCGACTTCCGGATTATCGGCTTCGAGCATAAGCTGATTATTTTCAAAAGTCATTTTAACTATGTTGGTTCTTCCTTCAGCTATCAAAGCCGTACGCTCAAGTGCGTTTATCAAATCTTCTTTTGATACTATAGCGAATTTTTGGTTATTTTCAGGGATAAGCTGTTTATACTTGGGGTATTGACCTTCTATAACACGGGAAACCAAAATAGCTTTTTTAAACTTGAATATAACCTGGCTGTCTTTTTTAATAATATCAACTGTTTTTTCATCAAAAAGAGCCGCCATCCTTACAAATTCGTTGAGTGTTTTAGATGGAATAATTGTCGAAAATTCTTTATCCAATGCGCTTTCAATTTTTTCCACAACCCTTGATAATCTGTTGCCGTCAGTCGATACAAGTTCTAAATGTTTATCACTTATAGAGCATAAAACTCCGCTTAAGACATTGTTTGATTCATAGTTTATTGTTGAATAAGAAGTCAGTTTAATTGATTTAATAAAGGGTTCAATTTCTATGGTAATTCTTTCTTTATTTTCTTCGACTTCTTTTTCATCAACTATTTGAGGAAATTCTGATGCGCTGATACCTAAAAGGTCGAATTTAGAATTGGCGCAGGTTATTGAAGTTACATTTGTTGTTGAGTTAAGAGAGAATTTGATTTCTTTATCCGGAAATCTTGAAATCAAATCACTTAATTTTTTTGCAGGAAGGGTTATTTCGCCTTCTTTTTCAACATTTGCTTCAATATAAATTATAGTGCCTAAATCAAGGTCGGTACTTTTTAAAATTATTTCATTTTTAACAGCTTTAATAAAAACATTTGATAATACAGGTTGTATTCCTCTGATTGCTGATATATGTTCAGTTAATCTTAAAAAATCTATAACACTTTCTTTTTGAATGATAAATTCCATAACACTCTCTCCTTCTTTATTATATTTTATTATAAAATAAAATAATATATAGTAGTAGTAGAGAAACAAATTTTTGTAGAAAACCTCGAAAAGAGTTGTTGATAAAGACTTTTGTATGTAAAGAAACTGTCATGAAAAAGTATAAAACTTTCAATAACTTTTAAACAACCGACAATTTTTCAACAACTTTTAAAAACCACCATGGTTTTGAACAGGTTTTCTACAGGTTTTAAACAATGGGCAATATGATAGAAAATATTTATATTCACATACCTTTTTGTCTGCAAAAGTGCAATTATTGCTCGTTTGTGTCTTTTGACGGACACAAAAACAAAGAAAAAGATTACATAAACAGCTTGATTAAAGAAATAAAATATTTTTCAAACAAAAAAAACATTATTAAAACGGTATATTTTGGCGGCGGAACGCCCAATATACTTGAAATAGAAAATTTTAAAAATATAATAACAGCATTAAATTCAGCGTTTAATATAGCAGAAAATGCAGAAATAACAACAGAAATAAACCCGGCAATCTCAAGCGCAAAATATTTTAAAGAGTTAAAACGTTTGGGTATAAACAGAATAAGCGTCGGCTCTCAAACTTTTAACGACGATATTTTAAAAAATTTGGGCAGAAAACATAATGCAAAGCAAACAACAGAAACAGTAGAAGCCCTGAAAGATTGCGGCTTTAATAATATAAGCGTTGATTTAATGTACGGACTGCCAAATCAAACTATGGAAATTTTGCAAAGAGATTTAGATATAATAAAAAGCCTCGATATTAATCATGTTTCGACTTACGGGCTAAAAATAGAAGAGGGCTGCGCTTTTTATTCAAATATGCCGGATAATTTACCGGATGATGATAAACAGGAGGAATTTTATCTCAAGATAGTTGATGAGCTTACTCAAGCAGGTTTTGAACACTATGAAATAAGCAACTTTGCCAAAAAAGGTTTTGAATCGAAGCATAATAACTGTTATTGGGAAGCAAAAGAATATTATGGTTTCGGGTTGGCGGCACATTCTTATATGAACAAAACAAGATATTCCAATGAGATTGATTTGGAGATGTATATTAACAATCCTTTGACCAAAATAACAGAACGAAAAATAACCAAAGGTGACGAATTAGAAGAAAGTATTTTTTTGGGCTTCAGGCTTAAAAAAGGTATAGATATCAAAGCGTTTAACGAAAAATTCGGTAAAGATTTTATGCAGGACTACAAAAAACAAATAGAAAAATTAGTCGAACTTGATTTAATGAAAGTCGCAAAAGACAGGGTGTTTTTAACAACAAAAGGATTTTTGCTTAGCAACAGCGTTATAAGTGAGTTTTTGTAAAACTACATTGAATAATCATAGTCTGTTTCCGCTTCGCCTATAGTGTCTACCGCTTCTACTCTTATATCGGTTATAAGCTCGCTGTATGAAATAACAACAACCGTCGGAATGTGTCTTTCAAGCAACTGGAACAGCGGCAGTCTTATTCTTGGAGAACAAAGCAACACTGGCTGCGAACCTATATGCTGGTGTGCTCTTATAAGTGTTGAAGCGGTTGTTTCAATAAGCTCCTGAACCTGCATGGGGTTTAGCAGGAACATTGTTCCAAGCTCTGTTCTTTGGCAGCTGTCATCAAGAATTTTTTCCCATTCCTGAGATAAAGTTACGGCATATAACACGCTATGTTCGTTTGAGTGCCTTAAACAAATTTGACGCCCTAAAGCGGCTCTTAAACGTTCCGATAAAATATCAGGCTCTTTTGAAAACCTTGCATAGTCGCAAAGTCTTTCAAACACATATACAATGTCTAATATAGAAACATTTTCTTTGATAAGGTTTACAAAAATCTTTCTTAAATCACTGGTTGATATAATTGCCGGAACAAGGTCGTTAACCAAAGTCGGGTCTTGCGCTTTTACAAGTTCCATCAATTTTAGTACGTCTGTTTTGGTCATAATTTCATCAACGTATTTTCTTACACAATCCTGCAAATGGGTAACAATCGCATCTGTAGGGTCAACGTATGTAAGCTGTACATCTTGCGGGATATCCTGCGGAAGCAGCCAGTAAGCTTGAGTTTGGTATGTGGGGTCTGTTGATGTAACAACATTTTGAGGTAACTGCAGTCCTGTTTCATCCCATTGGTCTGCTATAACCATAAATCTGCCGGGATACACTTCGCCGGTTGCAACTGTATTGCCTCTTATTGCAATCAGGTATTCATATTCACCCACGGCAGTGGAGTCCATAATACGGATATTAGGAATGATAAATCCTAATTCGTCGGTTACTCTTTGTCTTAAAGCCGCGATTTTCGGCAGAAGTTGTCCTTCCTGCTCAGGGTCTGCTATTGCTATTAAACCCGTGCCGACCTGTAGGGCAAGCACATCAACTCCTAGTCTTTCATACATTTTGTTAGGGTTAACAAGGTTTTGCATGTTTTGTTTCACATTTTCAAGCTGTCCGATTTGAGCCTGAACGTCTTGAGATACAAGCATAGATAAACCGCCTGCGGCTAAAATTATTGCAAATATAAAGAAAAACCAGCCCGGCAGCCCTGTCCAGTGGCTTGTTACGGAAATTAATACCAAAAATCCCGCAGCATAAAACAAGCTGAAAGGTTTATTTAAGATTTGAATAACAAGGTCTCTGCCTAAACTGGAGCTTGCAGCGGTAGAACGGGTCATTACGATGCCGCTTGATATTGCCATTAATAATGAAGGCAGCTGCGTAGACAGACCGTCGCCGATGGTAAGAACGGTATATTTTTGTACTGCATCAGCCAGTTCCATCCCGTTCATCCCCATCCCTACGGCTAAACCGCCTATAATGTTGATTACAACAATAATAATACCTGCTATGGTATCACCTTTTACGAACTTCATAGCGCCGTCCATAGAACCGAAAAGAGAGGATTCTCTTTGCAGGTCTTCACGTTTTGTGACGGCTTCTTCCGGTGAAATTAACCCTGCGTTAAAATCTGCATCAATAGTCATCTGTTTCCCGGGCATTGCGTCCAGCGCAAACCTTGCCGCAACTTCTGCTATTCTTTCCGCGCCTTTTGTAATTACCAAAAACTGTACGATTGTAATGATAATAAATATAACCGCGCCTACAACCATATTGCCGGCTGTTACAAAAGTACCGAACGCATGGATAGCTTCTCCTGCTTCACCTCTGGCTAAAATTAACCTTGTGGAGGCTATACCTAAAACCAGCCTAAACATTGTTCCGATAAGGATAATAGACGGGAAAGATGCAAGTTCAAGCGGTTTTTGTACAAAAAGGGATATCATCAGCAAAACTACCCCTAAGGTAATATTTAAAGAAATACAAATATCCACCATAAAAGTCGGCAGTTCAACCAGCAAAATCAAAATCAACGACAGCACAAATACAGCAAGTACAAACTCACTCATCGGCAATGTTGATAATGCACCTCCTTTTGCCATATGTTATAACCCTTCCTCAAACGCTTTTTTAATTATTTGCAACTGTGTTGAAAAAGCAGCGTCAATTTGTCCGCTTTGGGTGATTACCCTGCAGCTTCCCTGTTCTATTTTTGTGTCGGTTTCTACACACATTTTAACTCTTGACTCCTGTTTATTCAATTCATTGATTAAAATGTCTTTGTCTATAGGATTTACGATAATAGTGATACGATTTTCGTCTTTTGATATTTCTTTAATTACATTATTTACAATATTAATGATGGTTGCGGGATTTTCTTGAACTTCTTTTTGCAGAATTTTTTGGGCAACGTCAAGCGCTATAAAAGCAATATCATTTTGATAAGTTTCATATGCTTTTCTTTTTACGTCCATAATTGACTGCACAGCTTTTTTCAGTTCGGTTATTTCATTTTGGGCAAGAATAATGCCTTTTTGAATACCTTCTTTTTTTGCTTTTTCTTTTATTAAATTAGCCTCTTCCTGCGCACGTGAAACAAGGCTCCTGTCTTCGATACGGCGGTACCCTCTTCTCCTGTCACCCCTTCTGCGCTCCTGCCTGTCTGATATATCGCTTAATGTTTCAAATACAATGTTGTTTTGAGATTCTGTCAGTTCGGCAGCGGCAGAGCTTTTAGGCTTATTGTCGTCATCGTTGCTTTTTCTTTTTTTCTTAATAATCATTACTACTGCACTTTTTGGATTAAATGTTTGGTTATAAGTTCTAATACCTGAGGTGAAAATACATCTTCCTCATCAGGATTTATTCTACCATTTTGTAGGCGTATTAAGAAATTCTTAACATTTTCTCTTTCATAAGCGGTTATTTGGGCTATTTTTTGAGGGGTTGTTTCTTGTAAAAGACTTTTTAAATTAGCAAATGTAATTTTTTTCTTCTTTTTGTTTTCGGCATTTGGTATGGAATTGTGGAATTTTTCCAGATATTGGCTGTATAAAACAGGGTCTACCATTTGTTCGAGATTGTCCATAGTCATATATGTCAAAATGTGTTTTTTATCATCAGCGCTCAGCGCGGTAACCATTTTTTCCACTTTGTCCGGGGGCAGTGATTTAAAATACATTGCCATGGTCATAAACCTTAATTCACGTTCTTCTTCCTGCGGAGACATAACCCTGTCATGATTTATTTGTTCTATGTATTCGTTGAGATTAGACTGACTTGAGGCTTCTTCTACGCTTTTTTGAAGTTTTCCGGCTAAAGCCAGCTGTTCCAGAATATTTTTGTATGTTTGCTGAACATACTGTTCTATTTTGCCGACAAGTTCCTGTGTATCAATACCCGTCGTAATTTCTTTTGCTACTTCAAATACAACAGATGCAATCTGCTGAAGAACATTTGCCCAATCTTCGGAGGCTATAGAGTTCCTGTAGTTGTCAATACCTTTATGAAACATCCATTCGCCGATAGACTGGCATATAAAAACAGCCTGCTCATCGCTATAGTTTGTATTCGTGTCGCCGCTGAGCGCTTCTGCCGCCATTTTGACAAATTCATAAATGGTATTTGATATGAACTGCTGTACTTCTTGCGGTAAATCTTGCGGAAAGGCGTCTTTAGCCTGCGTAGCAAGATTTTGTGCAAAAGATTCTATGGCTTGTGGTGTGTTTGCTTCTGATAACATAATTAATCAACTTGTTCTATCCAGCTTTTTAATTGAATTGCAAGTTCTTCATCGTCGGCAGTTTCGTGAATATCCTGAACAAGGGTTTCTACCCGGGGTACTTCTACTTGTACAGGCTGCCTTACGCTATTTAATGATTGTTGCAATTGTTCTTGTTGTGCTAAAAGAATTTGGGCTCTTTGATTTACGGCTTGAAGCTGGTTGTCTTGAAGCGCATTTAATTCTTTTAACTCTTGTATTTGGCGCTCCTGAACATTTTTGGCGGCGCTGATTTTTTTAGAAAGAGTTATTAACCCTACGATTAAACCGCCAAATAATAATACCGCAATAGTCCACCAAGGGTTGCCGCTGCCTTCGGGTGCGGGCAGGTTAACTGCTTTATCTCCGGCAAGGGTTGGGCGTACGCTGTCTGCAAAAACTATCTCGACATTTTCCGCATTCACTTTCGGACTGGCAGCGCTTGCTATTAATTCTTTTAGTTCATCGGGAGTGATAGTTTCGGGAATAGCGTTATTTTCAATGGTTACGGCTATTGAGATATCTTCTATCATTCCGGGTTTTAAATATTCTGCCACCTGGGTTTTAGTTGCTCCGTACTGCATTTCTTCGGCTGTTCTTGAATAATTTCTGTTTTGATTGGAAGAAGCCGCCTGAGGCAGCCCGCCGGGAAGATAAAGGCTGGTTGCGCCTGTTAATTGTCCTTTATCTGAATTTTTGTCGCCAAGATTTTCGCTGAATTTTTGCTGGCTTACAACAACGTTTCTGTTTGGGTCATAAATTATACTGTTGCGCTCTATGGGCGCTTGTCTTAAATAAGTGCTTACGGTTACTACGTAGTTTCCTTTGCCAAGTAATTTATCAAGCTGGGTTTGAACTTTTGCTTTCATGTATTCATCATTTTCTTCTATTTTTGCTAAGGTGTCATCGTCCGCCCCTGCTATGCTTGAATATACATTGCCGTTTGTATCAGTAATGGAAATATTGTCGAGTTCAAGCCCTGAAATACTGCCTAAAAGAAGGTTTGTTACAGCTCTTATTTTATCTTTTGAAAGTTTATCGCCTACAGGCAAAACCAGCTGCACTGTTGCGGTGGTAGGTTTTTGTAAACTTGTAAAAATTGTAGGCTCCGGAATGGAAATAAATACGGAAGCGTTTTCTACGGGTTTGATTTTTCTGATTAAACGGGAAAGTTCGCCGTTAATAGCACGGGCAAGACGAATTCTCTTATCGTCTTTTGTTGAGGTAAAATCGCCTTTGTCAAAAACTTCAAGTCCGATATTAGCATCGGCAAGACCGCTTTGAACTACTAAAAGCAGCGCTTCATCCCGTTGTTTTCTTGTGCAATCTTTTTTCAGGAATAATTTTACTTTTGAACCGCCTGAAGAATCTCTTTCGGTTTCAATTCTGTGTTTAGCGAGCAGCGCTTCTATTTCAAGAATTTTGCCTGTGTTGTCGGAAGTCAAAAGTTCTGTCGGTTTTCCGAGTTTTTCGTTATCTTTAGGGTCAATATTTACTTTATCGGAACCTTTACCCCCTGATGTCAGCGAAAAGAAAAAACCGGCAACCAAAATAACCGCAACAGTAACTACCAGAGCTATCATAAGATTTTTGTTTTGCAGTAATTTTTGAAAATCCATTTTCTTTATACTTCCTTTGTAGTTACATTACTACTAATTTTATATTATACATTCTACACCTGAATTGCCATAATCTTTTCATACGCTTGGACGACTTTTGTCGTAATTTGTGTAGCAACAGTTACGCTCATTTCGGCTTTTGAAATAGCCATCATAACATCATGAATATCCGCGCCGTTGCCTGTCAACATATCCTGCATGGCAGTGTCGGGTGAATTTGCAACGTTATTAAGGCTTTTGGTCATATTTACCATTGTGTCTGAAAAACTTACAATTTTATCGTCGGAATTTATTTCATCAAAACGAACAGGCTCTTGGTTGACATTCAGCTTAGAGTCGTTTATTGAAGATATTAAGTTGATTTTTGGGAACATTTTATCCATCAGCTGCCTCCTTTATAAATAATTTTTTAAAATACTTTTAACGTAATTTTGCGTTTCCGCATAGGGCGGAATGCCGTTGTATTTTGTAACGGCATTAGGTCCTGCATTGTAGGCGGCAAGGGCTAAAATTTTGTTGCCGTTAAATCTATCCAAAAGTCCTTTCAGATACTTAACCCCGCCTTCAATGTTTTCCTGAGGGTTAAATGCATTTGTAACGCCTAAAGACTTAGCGGTAGCGGGCATTAGCTGCATCAAGCCCTGCGCGCCTGCTTTTGAAATTGCATTCGGGTTAAAACCTGATTCTTGTTTTATTACAGACATTATAAGTTTTGGGTCTATTCCTGCGCTTGACGCTGCTTTTTGTACCATTTGGGCAATATCGGAACGGGTTATTTTTTGAGGTTCCTGAATTTGATATTTGAATTCTACGGGCGGAACCATTTGCAGTACGTCTGAAAATTTTGAGGGTTTTGTTGTTTGAGTATCAACGGTTTTTGTTTTTTGCTCAACCATGGTTTCAAGTTCAACAACCCGTTTCATCGCCGACATTTCTGAGCTGGAATTTATTAAACTTTGAATTTTAGGACTAAACATTTCAACCTTACCCTTTTAAACTAATTCTTTACTTTCCTATCTCTACTGCACGCTGTGCCATTGCTTTTGTGATATTGACGACCGCCAGACTCGCTTCGTAAGCTCTTGAAGTCATTTGAGCATCAGCCATATCCACAAGAGGATTAACGTTGGAGGTTCTTATATATCCGTTGGCATCAGCATCAGGATGTCCGGGTTTGTAGATAATATCTCCGGGGGTTGTATCTTCAACCACACCGTTAAACACTACCCCGCCGCCAGTAAACGGAACCGTGCCGCTTCTGAATACGCTGTCTTTCATATAGTTCATAAGACCCGAAAAAGAAATATCATCCTGCGCAATCAGTACGGGAATTTTTCTTACATAATTCGGCGTATCGATATTGGCAATGTTTTTCGCATGAATATCAAGCCTGTGAGCGTGAGCGCTTAAACCTTGCGCACCTATGTTAAAAGCATCCATTAATCCCATAATTATTTACCTACCTGTGTTACTGACCTTAATTGTGTTATTACGCTGCTTACACGCCGTGTTGCTACCGTGTAGTAAAGCATATTTCTTTGCATATCTATTAGTTCCTGTTTGACATCAACCTGACCTTCTTCCTGAACAAAGAAAGGGTTGGGGCCTATTGCTTCGCTTAACTTTGTTTCTAACGGACTGTTTGCAGTTGATAAAATCTGATTAAAACTGACATCACGTCTGACATACCCCGGTGTATTAACATTAGCAATGTTAGCGCCGATTAGCTGTTGTTTTTTTGCAACGGCATCAAGAACGAGTTGGGATTTGTCCAGCGGATGTAGTACTTCAAAATTCATTTTTTATCGCCTCCTATTGAGTCAGGTTAATTGCTTTTTGGTATATTTCATCAGTGAATTTAATAATTCTTGTGCTTGATACCAAACTGGCATTTAATCTCAAAATATCGTTAATGGAATCTCTGATATTTACGTTTGAGCGCTCAACGCAGCCTTGTGTAAATTGCTTGTGTTCCGTTATCAAAACAGGCTCGCCTGATTCTTTTGTAGCAACAACTTTGTTGTTGTCGATGAGTTGTAAGCCTTCATAATTGTTGAATTTAACAAGTTGAATTTTGCCTACTTCGTTGCCTTGCAAGTTATTTTCATCAGCGGCTAATACTCTGCCGTCGGGTTTAATAAAAACTTGTGTAGTTGCAGCCGGTATTTTAATCCCTTCTCCTACCACGGAACCGTCTGCCATAACTAACAGACCTTCTTCATTAGTTTTAAAAGAACAATTTCTTGTATAAGCTATTTGTCCGTTAGGTGTGGTAACAGGAATAAATCCCGTACCGTTAATCGCCATATCAAGTTCACGTCCTGTTGAAGAGATACTGCCCTGGCGGTAGTCTACTCTTTCTACACCGTTAATTCTGCCGTCTTCCTGTAAAAAATTTTCAAATCTTACGCTCTTGTAGCCGTCGGTAAGGTAATTTGACGATGTGTTTGCCACTGTACCTAAGCGCTCAAGCTGCATTGAAGCGTTATTTACTGACCTTGATATTATGCCTTGCAGGTTTTTCATAGTTTTACCTCACTTTAATTACGATGTTTTGCCCAATTCTTGCAAAGTACGGTTGAGAAGGGTGTTCTGTGTGATAAACAGTTGTCTGTTGGCCTCAAAATTTCTTCTTACCGGAATAAGATTAAACATTTGCTCTTCCATTCTTACGTTGGAACTTTCTATATATCCTTGCCTTACGTTAGGTTTGTCAGCAATTTGACCGTCTTTATCAACTACGGAAAAGGAAGCTATACGCTCCAATTTATTTGTCGTTCTGTTAAAGGCCTGAATTAAACCGTCACTGGAAACTTTAACGAGTTCTAAATCTTCGGGTACGGTTTGAAATTTAATAGGAGCGCCGTCAGCGGCAAGGACTTTGTATCCTTCGTTGGTTAAAAGATGTCCGTCCTTGTCCATTTTAAATCTGCCGTCACGGGTTAATTTTATACCGTTGGGGGTTTCATACTGGAAATAACCTTTGTCTGCAAGTGCAAAATCCAGCCTGTTGTTAGTTGAATATATTCTGCCTACGGTGTCGTCTTTTACTGTAGATAGGGCATGAACCCCTATAAATTCCGCAAAAGAGGAAACCACGGCTTCTTCTTTTTGGAACCCAACTTTGTCAAACCCTGTTATATTGTTGTTGATATTACTCAACAGCTCGGTTTGCATATGCATGCCGCGGATAGAAGTGCTTAAACCCCGCTCGTCAAAATATATTCCGCCAAATAACTTCATACCTTATCTCCGTTTATTCCCTAAGGGAATATTTTTACATATTTTAATATTTATACCTATCGACATTTACAGTTAAATCTTGAGAAATTTTTATAAAAATCATCCGTTTAGAGGAAGTTGGGAAGCCGTGAAGCTGAGAAGATGACAGCCCTTAAGCTTTTCACTTCTTCACCTTTTAAGCCTCCCTACTTCTAAGCTTCTAACCTTTCAGTCTGTCTTCCCTTGTTTGCTGCAAAGAATATTTTTCGTCAAATTCAAAGATAACTCTTGCTATAAGCTGAATTAAAGACAACCCTATCATCGAATCGGTTGAATTAACTATATAAAGCTGTTTTTGCAGTGGTTTTTCTTCCGAATTTTCCGCTCTTTGTGAAAAGAAGAATTTAGCACGCAGCGAGTGTTTTTTAATTATTGTTTTAAGGTTATCTAAAATTTTATATTTTACTTCATCATCCGCTTTTTCAACAATGTGCGTAATAAAAATTTCCGGTTCATCAAGCAAAATAATTTCTATCTTAAAATAACCTGATTTTTCGGTAGAAATATAAAACAATACTTGAGAATTATCCTTTTCTTTTTTGCCTGCCTGCTCCATTATTTCCTCCAAATCCTTTTGTTGGGGCGGCAGTAAAGGCAGCCATGGCAAGTACATTTGTATTATATTTCTTATAAATTCAGCAGGGTTTGTTTGGGCATTTAATGCTAAAGATGCGCCTATCAGCATAATTTCCTTCATTTGGGCAATATTGCTTTGGTTAAGTCCGCTTGAATTGACGAGCCTTAGTAATTTATCCGCCAAAAGCCCCGAATTATTTTTCAAAAGCTGGGCAAGCGCAAGTAAGTCAACTTTTGCGTTTGATTGAAGCAGTTTTAAAACCTCCGAACTTAACCCCTGATTGTTCGTTGCCGCCAAATTCTTGAGCATGGCGGAAACAGTATCATTTTGTCCCGACGAAAACTTAACCATCAGCTCCAGCCAATCTTTAGGCAGATTTAACATATCTCTTAAAAACATGTTTAACTGCATGTTGTTCATTACTGTTGGTGTTTTGACGATTATTACCGCAGGATTCGGTGAGGGCAGGTTTGTTTGAACATTTGCCTGTTGAAGGTTTTGCTGCGCTTCTTTTGCCACGTCAAAAGATTTTAACTCTAACGGTTTTTGCGGCTCCGCTGCTTTTGTTACCGAAAATACTAACGTTGCTAAATTTGAAATGTTGAAATTCATATCAGTTCCTAAGGTGGTTTTTTCTTTAATTCTAACATATTTTTCTCCTTTAATTTATATATTGCAGGGGAAAATCAGTTTTTTATACTACCGTCATTTCCCTTACACAAACAATATTAATGATGAAATATTAAAAACCATGTGTTTTTGTTACAAATATTTACAAAATATATACGGAATATAGCAATATTTTTTGGCAAAATGTTTTTAATAAAGTATGAGAGCTAAGAAATCACATAGAGAGATTTTAAGAGAGATTTTAATTAAACCCTAAACCTTATACCCCTTATTACCCAGCCCACGGAATTAATCAAAACCTTGGGTTTTTTTATGCGCCGCAAGCAGAGTGTGAAGCCTGAAAAGGCGACAATGAACTCTTCACCCCTTAAGCCCTCCCAGCTTCTCAGCTGCCAAGCTTCCTGAAACTCTTCACCCCTTCGCCTTTTAACCGCCTAAAACCCTCGACCTCCCAGCCTCCCAGCTTCCCAGCTTCTTTCCTATGGATTGCTTCAAATGCTTGCGCATTTTCGCAATGACGGCAAAATAACCTCTTAACTTCACAGCCTCCCAGCTTCTCAACTTCCCAGCTGCCTTCCTATGGATTGCTTCAAATGCTTGCGCATTTTCGCAATGACGGCAAAATAACCTCTTCACCCCTTAAGCCCTCCCAACTCCACAGCTTCCCAGCTTCTCAACTTCCCAACTGCCCAGCTGCTTTCCTATGGATTGCTTCAAATGCTTACACATTTTCGCAATGACGGCAAAATAACCTATTAACCTCTTAAACCCAATCCCGGTCTCCCAGCTTCTCAACTTCCCAACTTCCCAGCTGCTTTCCTATGGATTGCTTCAAATGCTTGCGCATTTTCGCAATGACGGCAAAATAACCTCTTAAACCCAATCCCGGTCTCCCAGCTTCTCAGCTTCACAACTTCTCAGCTTCTCAACTTCCTTTTCACCGCTTAAACTTGTATAATAGTCTTTTATTAGAGTATAATAAATCCATGAAGCTTTTGGGTGATGCATGAAAAAAGTATTAATAGCGTTATTTTTCTTTATTGCACTGCAAATCAGTGTTTGTGCCAAGGAATTGAAGTTTATACAATTCTCTGATACGCACTTGTCCTCTGAAGGCAAAGATTACCGGGGCAGGAAAGTCGGCGCTGCTGCGGAATATTTAAGGGAAGCCGTGAAACAGATTAATAAACGCAATGATATTGATTTTGTTGTTTTTACAGGCGATAACATCGATACGGCAAACAGAACCGACTTGAAATTATTTTTGCAGCTTGTAAATAAACTTAATAAACCTTATTACGTTGTTATAGGAAACCATGAAGTTTTTCGTCACCAGCATTTTGGTAAAAAAGAATTTATGCGTACTGTTTGGTTTTATCATCCTCCAATGCTTTTTAAAGGACCGTCTTATGTCTTTAAAGCCAATAAAGATATAGTTTTCATCGTTGTTGACGGCGCTAACGAGATGATGCCTTCCCCAAGCGGGCATTTTAAAAAAGAAACCCTTGACTGGCTTGATAAAAAACTTGAAAAATACAAAAATAAAAAAGTTATTATTGCACAGCATTTTCCGCTCATTCCCCCCACTAAAAAATATTCTCACGATACGGTTGATGTTGATAAATATTTTACGGTCTTAAACGGGCATGATAACGTTATAGCAATAATTTCAGGGCATTTTCATACGGACAAGTTTATATACAAAAAAGGAATTTATCATTTAAGCGCCCCTGCTTTTGTATCACCGCCGCATGAGTATAAAATTATTACAGTTACTTATGAACCGAAGTATTTATTCGCCAAACCGAGTGAATTTGAAATAAAACAGGAACTTGTTCCGATGGGACAAGCCAATGAAGAAGACAGTTTTGTAATAGAACAAACAGGAAATTAATTTATGGGTAATTTTAATGTAATCAGTTTTTTAACACAACTTGTAGAAAAAAAGGTCTCCGATATACACCTTCATGTGGGAGAACCGCCTATTTGCCGTAAAGACGGTATTATACTTAAAACCAATCTTCCTGAAATTTCACTTGAAAATATGCAGGATATTGTAACAACCCTCAAGCCTGCGCACGTTAATTTGGAAGGGGCTTCTAACCTTGATTTTCTTTTTGAAATTCCCGAAGTATCAAGGTTTCGTGTGAATTACGCTTTAAGCCTGCAAAAACCCATGTTTGTATTGAGAGTTATTCCCTATGATATTCCGTCATTTGAAGATATGAATATCAGCCAGAATATTAAACTTTTTTCTGATTATGCGTCAGGGATAGTTTTTATTACAGGTCCTACAGGCTGCGGCAAATCTACAACCCTGGCGTGTTTGCTCGATTATGTTAACCAGTCTAAAAACAGACACATTGTTACTATTGAAGACCCGATAGAATATCTTTACAAGAACGAAAAAAGTATCTTTTCCCAGCGCCAGGTCGGAGTTGACACTCCTGATTATGCAAGCGGGGTGAAATATTCTTTAAGACAAGACCCTGATATTATTTTGGTAGGTGAAATCAGAGACAGGGCTACGGCATCGGAAGCGCTTAAGGCTGCCGATACGGGACACCTTGTGTTTGCCACTCTTCATACGACGGACGCGGTTCAGACCGTTATGAGGATTATTAATCTGTTTGAACCTTATGAAAGACCGTATATAAAACAACAACTGGCGGATAATCTTGTAGGTACGGTTGCACAAAAATTGATTAGAAAAGCCGATAAAACAGGTCGTGTACCTGCTTTTGAGATTTTAGTAGCTACCTCTACCATTAAAGATTATATTTTAAAAGACAATCTTGAAGAAATATACGAAATGATTAAAGTCGGCAAGTTTAACGATATGATTACAATGAATATGTATTTACATGATTTGGTTAAAAACAAGATTATTACGTCCGAAGCCGCCTTGTTGGCGAGCGAGAACAAACTTGAGCTGCAGCAAATGCTAAAAGGCGCATTCCACGGTGCAAGAATTTAATTATAAACAAGCTCTTCAAAATCAAAATGTCAAGCGGTTGTGTTTTTGGTATGATGAAAAAGACTTGAATTAAGTTTAGGAAAAATCGTTATGAGAATGTCAAAATTATTTGTGGAAACATTGAGAGAGTTTCCCGCGGACGCGGAAGTTGCAAGTCATAAGCTGCTTGTCAGGGCGGGTTTTATAAGAAAATTAACCAGCGGGGTCTATACATATCTTCCTTTAATGTGGAAGGTTTTAAAAAAAGTTGAAAAAATTATCAGGGAAGAAATGGACAAATCAGGCGCACAAGAACTGCTTATGCCTATCATTCAACCCCGGGAGCTTTGGGAAGAATCGGGCAGATGGAGTGTTTACGGCAAAGAATTAATGCGTTTTCAAGACAGGCATGAAAAAATGCTTGCACTCGGACCTACTCATGAAGAGGTTGTTACTTTTGTTGCCAGAGAGGGAATTCGCTCGTACAGACAGCTTCCCGTAAATTTATATCAAATTCAAAACAAATACAGAGATGAAATTCGCCCCCGCTTCGGGCTTTTGCGCGGTCGTGAATTTATAATGAAAGACGCTTACAGCTTTGACGCTACCGTTGAAGGTATGGAAAAATCATACGAAATTATGGCTGATGTTTACAAAAAAATCTTTACAAAATGCGGGCTGGAAACACGTATGGTAAGAAGTGATTCAGGCGCAATAGGCGGAAGCTTGAGCCATGAATTTATGGTTTTGGTAGACACCAACAGCGGCGAGGACGACGTAATTTATTGCAGTGAATGTGATTATGCTTCAAACACGAATTTTGCAGCCTCTGTTATACCTGAAGCTGTTTTAGACGGTGGTTTTTCGGAATTTAAACTTATTGATACCCCTAATATTAAGACTATTGAAGAGTTGAGCGAATTTTTAAAAATCCCGCAATCCGCTATTTGCAAATCTTTGGTTTATATAATAGATGACAAACCGGTTCTGGCGTTAATCAGGGGTGATAAAACCGTTGAAGAAACCAAACTTAAAAACGCCGTTGGCGGGCAAGATATAAGAATAGCCTCTTGCGAAGAAATAACGGAACTTATGCAAAACAGCGGTTATGACGCGCAAGCCGGCTTTATAGGACCAAAAGGCTTAAAGTGCAAAATTATTGCGGACTTAAGCGTTAAAGATTTAAAGAATTTTGTAACGGGTGCAAACCAAAATGACGTTCACTATGTGGGTGTCAGTTGGGGAGCGGATATTGACCTGCCTGAAACAGCCGATATAAGATTGGCGCAGGCGGGAGAGTTTTGTCCTGTTTGCAATAAGACTTTAAAAATTTCTCAAGGGATTGAAGTAGGTAATATTTTCCAGCTGGGAACGAAGTATTCCGCAAAAATGAAAGCTGTTTTTTGTGATGAAGACGGCAAGGAAAAACCTTTCATAATGGGTTGCTACGGCATAGGCGTTTCAAGAACGGCAGCAGCGGCTGTAGAAAAGTTCCACGATGATTTTGGTATCAAATGGCCAAAGGAAATAGCGCCGTTCCACGTTGTAATAGTTCCCGTCAACACAATGGACGAAGCTCAAATGGCAGTATCTGAAAAAATGTATGAAGAACTGTCGGCTCAGGGAATTGAAGTTCTGTTTGATGACAGGGATGAAAGAGCGGGCGTTAAGTTTAAAGATGCGGACTTAATAGGCTTCCCGGTAAGAATTACGGCAGGAAAAACAGTAGCTGAAGGGCTTGTTGAATACAAAATCAGAGAAACCGGAGAAGTGATTAAAATCACTCCCGAACAGGCTGTTCAAGATGTTATCAAATATATAAGAGGTTAAATGATGGAATTGCTTTTGGCGGCATTGGCAGGATTTGCAATCGGAGCGGCAGGAACTTTTGTACTCCTTAGTTCAAAGCATAAAACTTTAACAGAGCAGAATGCAAAACTGGAAGCTGAAAACAGTCTTTTAAATCAGAATACAAGCACGACTGATGAATTGAAGGAACTTTTAAAAGCCGAGTTTAAAAATATAGCTAATCAGGCACTTTTGGACAATCAGGCAAGGCTCCAAACTTCAAGCAATGAGAGTTTAAAAGAACTTTTAGAACCGATGAAAACACGCTTGAGTGAATTTCAACAAAAGGTGGAAGCGTTTAATCTTGCCGAAGAAAAAAATTCATCCATGCTGAAAGAGCAAATTTCAGGGCTTGAACAAAAAAATCTTGAAATAGAAAAACTTACTTTTTCGCTTATTAATGCTCTCAGGACGAACCAAAATACAAAAGGCGCTTACGCGGAAGGACTGCTTGAGCAAATGCTTCAAAGCTCGGGACTGTTAAAAGATGTCCAATATTCGGTGCAGGAAAGCCACAGGGATGAAGATATGTCGCTTTTGCGTACGGATGTGGTGGTTTATCTGCCTGATAACAGGCATATTGTTATAGACTCGAAGTTTGCGTTTAAGAGCTATTTTGACTACATAGACGAGGATGATACGGAAGAAAAACAACGCAGGTTAAAAGAATTTAAAAATGATGTAAAATGTCAGATTACAGATTTATCACAAAAAGGCTATCAGCATTTAAACACCATTAATTCGCCTGATTTTGTGCTTATGTTCATGCCTGTTGAAGCTTCTTTGCATTTGATTTACACGGATTTGGGCATAGTAAAAGAAGCTATGGAAAAAAATATTATTATAGTAGGTCCTTCTTCACTGTTAAGTACGCTTAGAATAATTAAACACACCTGGACGCAGCAAAATCTCAACGAAAAGATGAAAGATGTAGGCGGCTTGATGAATAAGGTTTATGATAAATTTTGTACACTTATAAACAAATTAAATGAAGTCGGCTCGAGCCTGCATACAACTCAAAAGAAACTTGAAAGCGCTTTTGGGGTTCTCTCTGCGGGTAGAGGTAATCTTGTAGGACAAATCAAAAAGTTTGAGGAGTTTGGATTTATTCCGTCAAAAGATGTTCCAAAAGTATATTTAGAATGCTCATCCCATGAACAGGATGATGAAGAGGAAGAAGCCTGAAAAGGCGAAGAGCTTGAGAGTCAGGAGGCAGGTCAGGCATTGCCTGATTGACGAGCGGATTGCTTCACGGAGTTTATCCTGAATTTATTTCAGGGTTAGCAAAGACAGCATAAAAAGCGCCCCCCTACCTAGTTTGCTTTAATCCATTTGAAGTCTTTGACATATTTATCGGTATAAAGGTTACCGTTTAGAGTTACTACAAAAAATCTGTAATCGCTTTTATCAATATTTAAGCCGGGAATACTTCTTAAATAAGTAAACGGATTAAAACTTACATCCTGACTTTCTTCTGATTCAAAAGCTTTTACCAGCTTTGAAGTAAGCGAATTAATTGAAATTTTGCCGATAGAACCCAGCGCAATTTTTCCCTGATTGGCATCTTTTGGCATTTGTCCGATTATAGTGGCGTTAACTATGGAATTATTCATATTATATGAACCGGCCATAAACAATTTTAAATCAGGACTGTCCGATAAAATGTTATCACTTATAATAACGCCGTCTTCAATTTGCAAATCACCTTTAATAGTATCGAAATAACCTGTTTTAGGTGCAAAAATGTTCAGCAGGGCATTCAAATTAAATCTGAAAATACCGCCTTTAAATATATTGGCAAGCCGAAGCATGTATTCTATTGAACCAAGTCTTATCATCCTGCCGCTTGCAAGGTTAAAAGAAGCAACGCCGTTGATGTTTTTAGTTATCTGTTCGTGGTCTGTTCCCCTTGTCGAAAAATTAAATGTTCCGCTCAAATCACCGTAAATTTCGTTGGGCAGATTAAAGAAAGTTGTTGCAAATGCGTTGGCGAGAATATTTTCTGCTTTTATATTCCCTCTCAGGTCGGAGGTATAAATATTATAAATTAAATCACCTGTTAATTTTCCTTCGGTAACCGCAGTATCAAGGTTACTGATTATACAGAACCAGTCAGGTGTAACTTTAAAATCAGCGCTGGCATCGGTCGCCAAAAGACCGCTGTAAATAAATTCTTTAGCTTTAATGGTGCCTTTCTCAACGATAATAGGTGGTAAACTTGTTCCTACGATGTTTTCATCTTCTGTGTTGCCGATATTTATGGACTCGAATGTGTTTTTTATCTCATCGTAGTTAATGCTCTCGCTTATAATTTCAGCATTTTTAACTACAAGAGGCATATCCAGTTTGTTATTCAAAGTTGCTTTAACAGCGGCTTTGGAGGTTGCAATGCTTATTTCGGGGCTGTCTATTTCAATAGAATCTTTTAAAAATTGAACCTTTGCCGATTTAATATTGGTGTTTAAAGAAGGTATAATTGCATCTTTGGCTTCTACTTCGCCCTCAATCAACGGAGTTTCGGCTTTGCCGTTTACAATTACACTGCCCTTTATCTCGCCCTCGCTTAAAAACGGTGCGGTATTATCGGAGCTTTTTATTAATGCATTTAAAACCGATATATTTATATATTGCAAAGCCTCGATATTAAGGTTTTCAAAGCTTGGTGCAGTTGAATTCGCATTATAAATTTTGCCTTTTGCCTCAAGCATAATATCCTGATTGGCAGGATGACTTTGATTAGAAGTTTTCGGCGGAGAAAAAATATTGAATTTGTTAATAATTAAATCGTTGCGGGTACCCGATAAATCGGCAAAAATAAATCTGCTTATATCTTTGCCTAAATCCGCCCCTTTATAAAAAATATTTGAATTTTCATCCAGCATAGAGCGCAATTTTACATTCCAATTTTCCATATTGCCTTTTAATCGGGTATGAAGATAAAGATTTCCGGCAAGCTCAACAGGTATATTTAAAATCTTTGAAAAAGTTTTGTTAAAATCTTCACCCACTATGTTTGATGCTATGGTTAAATCATAAAACGGATTGGATGAAAAATCGGTAATTGTGCCGTCTACAAGAAACGTGCTTTTAGAAATTTGTGCGTCTAAATCTTTTAAAACAACTTTGCTGCCGTCAAAAAATAATCTGCCGGATTTGAGCAGTACATCGTCTTTTGACGGGCAATATATTGCATACAAATTATCAAAATCAAGACTTATGGCCGTAACTTTATTCTTTATATGAGCATTTATGCTGATAAATCCGTCCAAATAATCGTAGTTAGATAACGCCTTGGAAAATTCGGGAGTTAAAAGCGTGGAACAGACAATGTATTTAATACTTGATACATTAAAATTATTTACTTCAAATCTCAAATCCGTATATTCATTGGCTTGGTTAATATTGCTTATTACGCCGTCTAAATAAACAGGGCTTTCAAAAATACTGCCTTCCACTTTGTCAAAAAATATATTGTTTTGTTGTGCATTTATCTGCCCCTTATTTAATACAAGAGGAGCCGTTATATCTAAATAGTTGAGAGTTACGCTTTTTAAGCCTATATCGGCAAAGTATTGAAGGTTGTTATCCTTGAAACTGCCGTTAAGCATAAGGTCCAGACTTACCAAGCCGTCTATAAGGTTAATCTCTTCAAAAGCGTTTCTTGCTTCAGCCAAAATAGGACTTTTAAAAATTATATCCTGCGCTTTTTTAACATCCACATTTGCCGATTGTATTTTTAGTTTGCCGTAATCTTTTTCTATAGTACCGCTAAGCCTTGTATCCAGCCCGTTTATTATTCCTTTTAAATCCAATCTTGCAATATTACTGTCAAAATTCACGCTGCCGCTTACATTTACTGCAGGATAATAAAGCCCCTCAATCTCACCGGAAGCGGAATGTATGTTAACTTTACCTTTTACGTACGGGATATCAGAATTCTTTTGTGCCTGAATATTAATGCTTGTACTTCCATATCCTTGGGGATTTTTTAAAATTTTGAGTCCTTGCGAAACATGAGTAAGCATTTCACTGCCGTCAATAAATATTTTTGCTTTGTTTAACGGCGTATTTAATACATCTATTTGGAATGATGTTAATCCGTTTTGATGGGTAAGGGTTTCGCCGAAAGCTGTCGCTCTGACCCCCTCAACTTGTCCTTTTATATCTTCATATAAAATTCTATCGCCGGCAAAATTCAGCCTGCCGTAGCCGTTTTCTATAAAACCGTAAAACCCGGGATAAGCGACAGTCGCATTTCTGAAATTTAATATCCCGTTTAAAAGTACATCCGGCGGGCTGCCCTTAATATTAAGGGTAATTTCGCCCATGGCATGTTTTATATTCATATCAGGAACAGGTCCTGTCGGAAACGGTATCAAATCGCTTATTACATTAAGTATCGGAACAACATCGCTCAGCTTAATATTCGCAGTAGAAATTACGTTAATATCGTTGAAAATACCGTTTAAGAATTTAACATAACCGGTTACCATAACTTTATCCACGGTATTGTTTTTGGTAGCGAAGATTTTGCCGTCCAAATATAACTTGTCTTTTCTGAAATCAAGCAAAAGAGAAGACTTCGGTAAACCGTAAACATCATTAAAAGTCAGATTATCGAGCAGAACACCGCCGTTAATTTCTCCGCCTCTGATTTTAAGTTCACCGCTTGTATCAGCCCGGACTTTATGCTTTATGGCTTTGCCAATCATTCCTTTCATAAAGTTAAAATCTGACGGGAATAATTTTATAATAGAACTTGCCTGAGAACCTTCTTTTATGTATGCATCAATTTTGATACCGGGGTTTGCTGCCTTCAAATCTTTTACAGAGCCTTTCATCCCCATCTCAAAATCAGTTGAAAAAAGTTTAAAATCATCTATTATAATATCATTTGGCGACAAAGCCCCTTTGGACTCCAACTTTAATTCGGAAGGAAAATCCAGCCAGTTATCATGTTCTTCCGTAGAAAGAGTGAAGTCTTTAATTTCACTTTGTACGTTAAAATATTTATTCGATGATACTTTAAGCTTCAAATTACCGCTGCCGCCGAAGACTTTAATTTTCGGGTTAAATTCCTGAATATAGCCGATATAATCCTGAAAATTCATATCTTGAAAAGAAACTTCAACGTTATACTTTTTGTCCTGAACGGGTAATTTGGTGTTGTAATTAATAAAGAACGGCATTTTATGTTTTTTATAACTTACAATACCGTCCATTATAAGCTGCATATATTTGTTAAGCGAAAATTTGCTGAGTACGATACTATCGCCCGTGATTAACATGTGTTCTTCAGCGTTCTTATACTCATCGGTAAATTTTACTATGTATTTATCAACGCTGATATGGGAATTCTTGAAATAAATATCAAAAAACCCTTTTATATTGAAAATTTCAATAATATTAATTTTATTATTTTTATCTCTGACAAAGTCTACGTAGAGGTTTTTAGTATTTATTTGAGTGATATAAATTTTTTTGAATGCAAACGCAGGCACAAAAATATTCAGTTCAATATTATCACCTGATACTAAATCAGTGCCGTCAGGATTTTTGAATACAAGTTTGTCGGCTTTAATTTTGTATTGCAAGTCCCAATCAACGTAAGCCCGCGGGTTCTCCACATAAGAATCCAAATCCAGAAGCTGTGAAATTTGAGAGGTTATAAGCTGCGAAACCAAAGCCGTATTTGATGATACTGTATTAATATACCAAATAAGCGCAGTCATTATACCGAAAAGTACAACTATTATGCTTAGAAATTTTATAAAAAAACGTTTTCTTTTAGATATCATAAGCTTTATTATACTATTATCATGCAATTTCGCATACCTTTTATATAATGTATGCTGATTTTGCTATTGTAAAGAACATTTACAATTATAGACACGGGCGTATGTATTGTTTAGAATGAAATAGGGTTATCGACCGGTATTTTTTTGTGAAAAAAATTAATGAGGGATTAAACAAATTTTCAGAAGGGAATTATAGGGCAAAAAGGAAAAAACAGGGGCTTTCTTTGCTTAGTATTTTACTGTTGATATTTTTTGTACAATTAGCCTACAGCATTGTAATGAACAGCGTTAAATACGTTAGTTTACGGGGCAAAATTAATAAACTGGAATCTATTGATAAAGTCGCTACCCAAAAAAACATACTCTTAAGAGAAGAACTTGAAAAATACAATTCGAGCAAAGGTGTGGAATCATTGGCAAGAAACCGGTTAAAATTAACTCAGGACGGTGAAATGCTTGTTATTATAAAAAATCATAACGAAGAAGAATAATAAATAAAACCCCCTTTGAACCCTTAATTTTCTTAACAACACATTGATTTTAGCCCGGTTATATAGTATCTTTTAAATATGAAGATATTAAGAATTTTAGCCTTTAATTTGTTGGTTTTATGTATAGCTTCAACTGCTTTTGCGGTTGATTATTATGCGGTTGGACAAAGTTTTTATAACAAAGGAAATTACACGGAAGCGGGCAAAAATTTTGTAGAAGCGCTTAAACTGAACCCTAATAATGTTAATTGCCGCTATTATTATGCCCAAACTCTTATGTATCTTAAGAACTATGACAGAGCCAAAGTTGAATACGGCTATGTTGTTCAGCTTGCGCCAAATTCACAGGCGGGAATATATTCCAAACAAGCGCTGGCAACTTTTGTACCGTCTTTGGAAGAAAAACCTTCTGCCGTAAGTACTATTGATAATTACGTTAAAAATGCAATTACGACTTCAGGCGAATTAGTTGTCTGGAATAAACAAAATATGCCTTTAAAAATCTATATTGATAATTCCCTGAAGGTTAACAATGCGTACGTTGATAGCGCAAAAACCGCGCTTAGCAACTGGAAAGAATCTTCTGAAGGCAATTTTGACTACGTATACACGCAGGAAAAACCAAATGCTGATATTGTCATCACATTTAAAGGTATTGCCCCAAAATCCCAAAATCAAATCTTGGGGATGACAAAACATAAAAGCCAAAATGGTTATATTACAGCTGTTCAGGTAGATTTATATACCCAGGGTCCGAATTATAAACCGCTCACACCCGTTGATGTTTATAACGTAGCTCTCCATGAATTCGGGCATGCAATAGGTATTTGGGGACATAGCGATAATAAAAGCGACATTATGTATGCGCTTTACAATCAAACAGGTAACCCGGGGAGGTTACAGCTTTCTTTAAGAGATAAAAATACCGCAAAAGCTATTTATGAAATAGACAAAAATCCTTATTCCACATCGGATAATTCTATCACTTCCGTATTCGGCAACAAAGAAGACAGGTTAAATACCAAATTGGAACAAGGGTTGGAATATATTCAAACCGTGCCTTATAATCCGGTCGGATATATAAACGTGGCAAAGACTTATATAGCATTGGACAATGAATACGAAGCAATAGGATTTTATCAAAAAGCTTTGACCTTGGACCCGAATAATGCGGACGCATTAAAAGCGTTGGGTAATATTTATTACAAGCGCAACGATTTAAAAAATACCGAACTTATGTATAAAGCATTAATCAGGATTGAACCTACAAACCCGCATGCTTATTGCAATCTGGCTAATGCATATATTAGAAATAATCAGGCATACAACGCTCAAAGCCTTGTAACAAATTTATTATACAGAAATCCCAAGGCTAAAGAGGAGAAATGTATTCAGGAAATTATGTCAAAATTAAACATGAAGTAGTCAGGAGTAGGAGCTTTTATGGTATTAGATTGGGATTCATATTTTTTAGAGATGGCAAAAACAGCGTCTAAACGCTCCAGTTGTCTTCGCGCACAGGTGGGCGCGATTATAGTGGGAGCTGATAAAATGATTAAAGCAACAGGCTATAACGGCACCCCGGCTAAAGTTGAATCTTGTTTAGAGCGCAATTACTGTTTTAGAATTCATAACAAAATTCCTTCCGGTACAAGATATGAAACCTGCCGTTCCATTCATGCAGAACAAAATGCAATCATACAGGCGGGTCTGGACCGCACAAAAGGTGCTGCAATGTATATTTACGGGCATGATTTTATTTGTATTTTGTGCAAACGCTTCATCCTGCAGGCACAGATTGAAAATATAATTCTTAAAAAAGATGATGACTCACCTGTTATAAGATTAACAGCAGCTGATTTAAAAGAAGATTTAGAAAGAACGGAAAATTTAACGGAAACTGCAGAAGTAAAAAATTAATTATCGATTTTTGCTAAGAAATTTTTTCTTATGTTCGATTCTGCTATGGCAATTATTTTAATTTACATGTTTTTTAAATTATATAGGTCATAGGTAGGATAATGTCTGTTAATTTATATCAGAATAATGTGCAAACAGCCAATAACTTTGGTGCAGGCGGATTAGATGCAACACTTGCCGAAAATAAGCCGCAAGCTTTAAACATGCTGCAAAGCATGGGCTTGCCTTCCACGCCTGATGAATTTGTGAAATTTTCTCCGTTTGTTGCCGGCGGAGTAGGCTTTAGTTACTTAGTATCCAGACTGGCTACAATTTTATCGAGAGTAAATCCGTTTAAAAATCCTAATGTAACTTTACAGGAAAGTTTTGATAAATCAATTATAGGTAAAGCAACAGGCAAGGTTGATAACTTATTGATGCCTGTATATTCAAAAATGCAGCTGCATGCACAAAAAGCGCAGGGATTTTTGGCACAACGCATGCCAAATTGGATGAAAAACATAGGCGAAAAGGTTAAAATCGGCGTTACTCCCAAAAATGCCATGGCTTTAGCGCAGTATAAAGGGCTGACACGAGCGTCGTCAGAATATTTTCTGGGGCTTGCAGGCAAATTAGACCCTGCAACGATTAAAAAACTTGGTATTGACGGATTGCTTGCCCAATCAACCAAGCCTAATGCCAACTTAGTACAAATTGTTAAAGATATTACAAGTAAGTTAAAAAATACCCCGATAGGCACATTAAAAGAATTACCTTTGGCAAACTCCAAAAAAGCAATGCGCTTTGTAGCAGAACTCAATAAATCAAGAGCGTTTATTGCTGCTAATGCCAAAACCCCTATAACAAGATTTTTCCAAAAATTATTTATGAGTGTTTCAGAAGCGGCTGGCGGAGGTGTAATAGGCGGCAGGTTCGGATTATTAATGAACAGTATATTTGTGGCGGCAGGTTTAAAGCGTACCTGGGATGCACCTAAAGGCGAAAAGCTGAGTACGTTTATGGAAGCGGCATTGCTTGACTTCTGCGGCGGATATCTGATGGTCTTGTTAACAACAAGTTTTGCCTACAGAATGCTCGGTATTAAAAACGTTGATAAGTCCGCACTAAGAATAACCAAACTGAAGACAATGACTGATATGATAAATACCAGAAAAAAAGTATGGAAAGGCGCTCAAGGCATTTTAGAAAACTTAAATAAACCGGGAGCTGTTGTTACCCCCGAGATAAAAACAGCCATTTCGGAATTAGGTATTAAGCTGCCTCAAAAAGCAACAAGTGCCGTGGATATAAGTAAAGCTATCACTACGAAGTTCGGACCTGAACGGATTAACAAAGCTATAGACAGTCTTGTTAAGTTTAAAAAATTCAAAAGTAAAGGCTTGGTGGATGTAGTAAACAGACCTTTAACCTGGATAGGCAAAATATTGAGTGTAGGATTAGATATGACTCCTTCTAAACTGGTACAGGTCGGTAAAGTAAGCAATTTTGCGGCATTCGCAGGCAAATTTAAAAACGCATTAAAAGGAATTACAGGATATCCTATGCGTTTGATACTCATTATGATGGTATTAACTCCGCCGTTAACAAAACTTTGTGCAAAAATAACACACGGATTATTCGGCAAACCTACAAATTCGTCATACGCCGATGAAGAAAAGAAATCCCAGCCAAAATCCGGACAAGTTCAAACACCGTTTGTAAATATGGAAGAATTTACAAATACTACACAAACCCCTCAAAAAAATGATATAATTCAAACACAACAAGATTTTGCAAGCGCAAATATTCCTGCAGCTCCAATGCTGCAACCGGAAACATCAAACATACGTTATATCCCCAACCCTATAGCTTCTTATGCTCCTCAAGTTGACCCCGGTGCTATACAAGGCATTTTGGCACCTTCTGAAGGATTAGAAGCAAATATTGAGAAGAACCTGAAGGCAGTTAAAAATGGAAAAATATATTAGCTCAAATAAATTCTATAATACATTTCCTATGTTTATAAATGAAAAATCTAAAACCGCAGACAGAACAATATATGCGGCAAGATTTGAACGTCCCTTGGTTATCAAGCGACAACAAAAACCCGAAAGCTTTATCACCAGCGCAACAGCCGGCGGGGCTTTGGCGGTTGGACTTACAGGCGTTTGTTTGAAACGCAGTAATATGCTTAAGATATATAAATCATTGGATTTAAGCATAGCACGGCTGAATTTGGCAGACCAAAACGATTTATTTACAAAAATCACTAAAAAAGTTCTTACCGGAACAAGATTTGTTACGGGTAAAATTCTAAGTACAACCAGAACTGTGAATAAACATCGTGAATATTTCTTTAGAAATCTGAATAAACATGATAACCAAACTTTCTTAGGTCGGATGACTAAACAAATTAACGGTTTTTTTGCCAATCAAAACATAAAAGTTACGGAAGCCAAGTATCAAAAACTTTTAAAAGAATTTGAAGATGTTGAAAAAGTTTTAAACGGAAGAATAGAGGTTATAGAAGCAAGTACAAAAGGAAAGATTTCGATACTTCTTCCCGAAAAAATCCTAAAGACTTCAAGTGAAAAACCCGTGCCGGTAAATTTGGATCTAATGCCGGACGGAACAAGCCGTGCCGCCAAATTAAGAGAATATACCGCCCGTGCGAAGGTATTGCTGCAGGAACTTAAGGATAATTTCAGAGGCAGCGATAATTCCCGATTGGAGCAAATACAAAAACGGCTTACTTTTATTCCGCCCGGACTAAAAGAGAAAGCAAGCGCAATCTCTAAAAATATTGAATATAATTTTGAAAATGCACAGGGTATATTAGATCGTTTATCTATGATTATCAGTAAAAATAATCAAAATACGGGAACCTCTAAACTATTACAAGAGGTCAGCGAATTGTTGCACAAATATCGCTTTGATACCATTACAGACAGTCTTACGGGTAATGATGTTACCTCCAGAGCAGATTATATGTCAGCACTGTTGAAAAAATTAGATAATTTAGACGAAGCCACAAAAGGCTTTGCTTCTTATAAGGCAATCAAAGGTTATATCATCTCCCTTCAAAAAGGAATACAAGAAGAAATTCAGCATAAAAAACTGGGTATTATGGAAGAGATAAGGCAGCTTGTTAAGTGCAAAGATATTAAACTTGATAATGTTCAAGCCGGTATTAATCCAAGCCTGCTTAAACATTATCAAACTAATGAATATTTAGCTTTAAAAACACAAATAGATAATTTTTCCCGTAAATTACATAAAACGATTCATCAAGAGCGATACGCTTTACCACACAGATTGCGTGCCATCAAATCAGGTGATGCTGTTTTGGATAGTGCATTTTTGTTAGCGCCGGGTGCCTACGTAACAGGCAAATCTATGCTGTCTTCCAAAAAAGAAGACACTAAACCGCACCCCAGATTTTTACCTTATTGGTTAGGGGCAGGTGTGTTCTTCTTGACTAACACCTTAAAAATGGTCAGCATGCCTGTTGCCATCGTTTCAAGTCTTTTAACTACTTTATTTACAACGAAAATCCAAAATCGTTTAACTAAAAATCAGAGTTGACATTGTCCTATGCCTTAGCTAAAATATTATTGCTGCTTGATGTTGCGATTGTGATGCAGGAAGACATTGACCGCGATATTAGAGTATCGCTGCGACAAACAAAGTGAGTTTACGAGCTTTAGTTTGACAAACACAAAACCCCGGCTGACTTAACGAAATATGAGTTTTGCTCAGACGCTTTTGAAAAATTATATAATGATTAAAAATTTAATCCATTGGGGTGTCGCCAAGTGGTAAGGCACCTGGTTTTGGTCCAGGCATTCAGAGGTTCGAATCCTTTCACCCCAGAGTTTTATTAAAAGATAGTCCTTCGGCTAATATGTCGAAGGGCTTTTTGTATGTATAGCTTATGTTTTCACCATCCGAATAAAAGTTCGACAATACAATTCTTGCCAATTTAGCCTTTTCAAAGTTATTTAGTAATTTATATTTTGTATAAAGGTTTTCAGCCAGTTCTATAATTTCTATTCCTCTTTGTAAGAAATTATTATTTGCTTTATCATGAGCTTGGATAATAAGTCTATTATTTTCTATTTCTTCATTCCATTCCTTTGATTTTGATAAATATATTTCTTTTGAAATAATCCCATCTAAATAGTCAATATACATTTTATCAATACGATTTTTAAGCAAATCTATTTTTTTACTTAACCTTAGTAATTCATCACGGTGGTATTCTTGTTCTTTACTAAAAAAATCTTTTATTTCTCTTTTAAGCCAATTCGAATGTTCTTTTTTTATCGTAATATATTTCATGGCTTTTTCTAGTTGTAAAGATATTATTTCTTCTTTTATCATTTTATTTTTAATAGAACATTTTTTATGCCAACCCGTGCAATGATAATAGATATATTTTTCTTTTTTAATTTCAGCTGTAATTGCAGAACCACATTTTGAACATTTAAACATACCTACAAAAGCAAAGTTTCTTTTATTTGATTTTTCAGGTTTATTATCTTTTTTAAATGATTCTTGCGTTTTATAGAAAAGGGCTCGGTTAATAATTGGTTCATGTACTCCATCATAAATTTTATCTTTAAATTTAAACTGTCCTATATAAAACACATTTTTTAACATGATATCCAGATTACTTTTGCCTATTTTGACTTTATTATGTTTGTAAATAAAACCTTCTTTGTATAATTCTTCGATTAATCTTGTTAATGATAATTCTTTTTCTGAATAAAGTTCAAATGCTCTTTTAACGAATTTTGCTTCATCATCTTGTACATGTATTATTTTATGATTCAATCTGTAATAGCCATAAGGAGGTTTTCCCGGATATTCACCTTGTTCGGCTTTTTGTCGTTGTCCTTTTTTAACTTCTTCTGATAAATTATCAATATAGTTTTTAGCCATTAAAACTTTAATCCCGTGAATAAATTTGTCATTTGAACGGGAATTCTCACTTAAAATAGTTCCTTCTTTAACAAGATGAATATCAAGTTTGTAATTTTCTAATAAAACATAGTCTTTGAAATTACGATATAGTCTATCTGTTTTTTCAACCAAAATTGTTTTAACGTTTTGATTCTTTTTAAAAAAATCAATCATTCTAACAAAATTGGTCCGCCCAGCCTTTTTAGCAGTTTCATTATCAATAAATTCTTCAATAACATCAATATTATTTTTTTGTGCATAATCATTAAGCAATTTAAGCTGAGCAGGTATTGAATATCCTTCTTGTTCCTGTTCTCTGCTAGATACTCTCGTATATATAACAGCTTTTTCTTGTAAATTTTTTTTCATAGATTTATTCTACCATTAAACAAGTTTTATATCTTATAGTTTTATTAAAGATTTTCTTTTAAAAAGGTATAACTTTTTTAATTTTCGTTTTTTTGTAAATCTTTCAACTGTATTTGAAGTTTTTTAGCTAATTTAGAAAGTGATGGTTTATTTTCTAATGTATCTAAAATAATTTTAAGCCTTTCTATTTCATTTTGTTTTTTCGTTTCCTCATCAAAATGTTCTTCTTCGTTGAAGCTATATTGGAAATTTAAAAAAGAAGCATTTTCTTTATTTATTAATATATTATTGTCTAAAGCTACTTGGGGAATATTACCAAATCTCTTTAAGGTATGACCATAAGTTACTTTGGGTACTAATTCAAGATACACAAAGAAGCTTATGGTAAAGTGGTAGTAATTTCTTTTTCTTTGCTTTTCTATTGCTATCAACTGTTTTAGCACCAATTCTTTTATCGCGTGCCCTACGCTTACTTCACTAAGTCCAGTGCATTTTGCTATTGTTTTTTGTGTCGGGTATGCATAACCTAATGCTGCATTCCAATAGTCCACTATGCACCTTAAAACTAATCTGGCGGATAGTGAAAGCTCTATTTTAGAATACAAAAAACTTGTAGTTATTAGTTTATTCAATTCAAAACTACTTTTATTTATATTAAGTTTTCTCATCAAAATAACCTCAATTGAATATCCTTCAATCTTATTTCTTCAATAAAACTTTCTTTTTTTACCTCAGTTATTTCTATAATTTTATCTGCGAATTCAGCTTCTTTATTTATTTTTTGACCTGCTACTAATTCATCTTGCATTAGTTTTAACTTGTAATCAAAACTATTAATGAAAAACATTGGGGTATAAAGTACTTCTTGAAACTTCAAGTTCAAGCTATCTCCTTTGATTACTTTTGCGGGGATACCTAATAATGAAAGTTGGATATATGCCATTTTATAGCAAATATCATCAATATCTACTGCTTCGACATATAGTTTATCTTGATAGTTTAAGCCTTGCTCTTGCATTGTTTGTGCAAAAGCAATTACCATACCCCCTGAGCCAACACAAGGTTCTGAAAGTGTAATAAAGTTTTTATGCTTGAGCTTTTCTTTTACATCAACGTTAAGAATCTCTGCCATTAGTTTAGAAACATGATAAGGTGTAAAAAATTGCCCCGTATAGCTTGCACCCATAGCATTAGTAGAAAAGATTTGTCCTAAAAAATCCTGAGGCACCTCCAGTGCGTCTATAACTATTGTAAACATTTCACTAAAATTGTTGTGTTGCTCCTTTTTATAGTTTTTTGCTACATCAAGATACTTATCTTCAAACTCATCGCTTCTATAGAATGGTTGGGCTATAGAATATGCGGTCATTGTTAAAAAATCATTAAACTTCTGCGAAATACTTTTTGAATAATCAACTTCTTGCAAAAGCTTATTAAATTCTCTAAGATAATCCATTTAGACTGCCTTTAGAGCTTTGTAATTAATCGTTTTTAGATAATTGTATAAGTTAGCTACCGTTGTATTAAACTCTCTTGCTATTTTGCTTTTAGGAACATTTAATCTATTCAGCTCTAAAATTCTATCTTTATACGGATCCAACTTTGACTTGCCTTTTTTACCTTTAGGTCTGCCTAATGGCAAGCCTTTCATCTTTCTTGATATCAACGCTTCTTTCGTTCTCAGACTAATCAAATCTCTTTCAATCTGTGCAACCAAAGCAAATATGGTCGATGTTATTGTAGAAGTAAGGTTTTCATTAGATGTTGAAAACCCTTCTTTTAAAGAGTATATGGTAAATTTTTTCTCTTTAGCTAAGTTTATAACTTCTAATATTTGGCTTACTGACCTTGCTAATCTTGATAATTCAGGCACTATCAAAACATCATTCGGCTTAATTTTTTGTAGCAATTCTCCCAATTTTCTTTTGCTAAAATGAATCTTACCCGTAATTGTTTCCTCAATGAATTCAACATTTCCTAATTTTTTTTCATTTGCAAAATTCAAAACCCCCATTTTATTTTTTTGAGTATCTTGCAAATAGGTGCTAACTCTTAAATAACCATAAATCATAGCAAACTCCTTTCATTTTATTTCATTATTCTTTCTAAATTATTGATTTCCCATGTGTCAAAATGGCTAATCAATCTAATGATTAACCTTTTTATATGCCCACAACCCTTATGTATAAAGAGAAAAGGTGTATTTGTACTTTAATTTTATGTACACTTTTCTCAAAAATCAAGACGTTTGCTAAAAATATTTCAATAATTTACTTGTAAATACTTGAAAAAATATAAAAATAGATTATACTAAAAGTAGGAGAATAAAAGATGAAATCAGTAAAAGTAAGAATAGAAAAAAAAATATTATCCGAAGAAAATTATGACAAAATTTGGACTATTGTTGATTTTAAAAACATGCCAAAGCTAAATGTGCTAAAAGCTTTTAGCACATTGCATAAAACAAATGTTATAAAACGTATTAAACGAGGTTATTATTATTGCGCAAAGCAAACCATTTTAGGTGAAACTTCTTTTGATAAAATTAATTTTGCTATAGCTAAAATCAAAGATAAAAGTTCTTTTTATTGTATTTCAGGCATGAATGCATATAATCAATTAGGCTTCACAACACAAGTAGCAAATAATATTACGATCTCTTGCGATGCAATAGCAAGAAGTTATGAAAATATAAAGTATTTAAACAGAAAAAAGCCTATTGATGGTGGGGCAATAGAGCGAATAATTTTAGATGCAATAATTGATATAAAAAAAATTCCAGATACTACAGTTGAAAAAAGCATATTACAAATTAAAAAATTGATAAAAGAAAACAAAGCTAATTTGACTTCACTTTTAAAATCAGCCATTTTTGAACCACCTAGAGTAAAGTCTCTTATCGGTGCAATTGCTCAAGAATTTGACGTTGATAAAAAACTTTTGCTAAAACTTAAAAAATCTATAAATCCAACTTCTATGATATATTTGAATACAGGAAACTCGTTAAAATTTTATGAAGAATGGCAAATTAAACCTGAAAGATAAAATGAAGCAATTACATCAGCATGAAGATTTTAAATATTTTATACAAGAAGCCTCTAAACAAGTAGGTTTAGGCGAATTTGTTATTGAAAAAGATTATTGGGTTACTTATTTGCTAAAAAACCTTGCAAAATCAATTTTTGCAGATGAAATAGTTTTCAAAGGTGGCACTTGTCTTGCAAAAGCCTATGATTTAATAGAGCGTTTTTCAGAAGATATAGACTTATTAATAATTGAAACAGAACAAACAAAGTCTAAAACTCAAAAAGAAAAAAGACTAAAAGCACTTCGAAAATTTGCTTCAACATTAGAATTTTTATCCTATAAACCAATTAAAAACGATCGCTCTACGTTACATGGTGCTTTTCACTACGAATTTCCAACAACTATTGCATCTTTTTCTAATGCGATAGGTAAAGAAATTTTACTAGAACCTGGTTATCGTGGTGGAATTTATCCGGAAATTGAAAAGAAATTTATAACTTCTTATGTTGAAAAACTTGTACATTTAAAGCTCAATGATTATGATACAAAACCTTTTTTAATAAATGTTTTATCCTTAGAAAGAATTTTTGTTGAAAAACTTTTTGCACTCAAAGAAATTTATGATAAAGATAATGGAAAAACTTTAGTAAATAAAACTCGTCATTATTATGATATTTATGAGCTTTTAAAAAGTTCTGAAATACAGTTATTGCTTGAAAATAAAGAGAAATTAAATTTAATAGTTAATGATATAAATCAAATAGGACAAAAATATTTTAGTTTAAAGCCAATATATTTAAGTGAATTATTAAACCATATTGCAATAAATCCCGATGATACCTTTTTTAAATCTCTCAAAAAAGGTTATACAAATGATAAAGAACTTTATAAAAATCCACTAGCATTTGATGAAATTATTGAAAAAATGAAGGTAGAAATTGTAAAATTAAAATAAAAACCTATGTTTTACAATTTTATTATATAAATACCTATAGTTTTACCAAGCCTTTTCTTTTTATAAAACTATATAATAAAAAGGAACATTTTAAATTTATAAAATTTTGTCGGTAAACTGCTTATTTTTTAAACATAAGTTTTTTGGTAAAAGATATTATTTCTGAGTAAATTTGAATGTCTTCGGGATTTGATAATAAGGCTTCCTTTATTAGTTGCTCTTTTGGTTGGTCTTCTATGGTAGATATTTTTACACCAAAGTCTTCCACTGATAAATTTAAAACCTCTAATAACCTTAAAAAATTATTTACTTGAGGAAATTGTTTACCATTTTCAATGTTACCAAGGTTTTTATCAGACATACCAACTTTTTCCGCAAGTTCGGTTTGCCTTAAATTTGCTTTTTTCCTTGCATTTCTGATAACTGTTCCTATGAATTTTTTGTCGTCGTATATCATATATTTTACCTTTTTAATCAAAATACCTTATATATGACGCATTTATAACCCACCATGTTTCTTGTTTTTAAAAAACACGAAACATATGTTGATTTTTAAAATCGCTTTATGTTATACTCATTATTATTTTTACATTTTATAGAAATGTAATACATGTATGGATATATCGAAAGTGTTTCGAAAGGAGAAAGTTTATGAAAAAGATTATGGGTTTATTGCTGTTATTGTCAGTACTTATCTTAAGCAATCAGGTATTTGCTCAGGAAATTGATTTGACAAAGTACAACAGGATTACGGAGGATGCAACAAGGGTTGGATTTAAAATTTTAAATGCAAACAATATTTCAGAGAGAATGAATTTTGATTCTCATTGGAGTAATAGGGGGATTGTTCCTATTCCAATTAATTACAAACAGCATTCGATGTCGGTTGACAACAAGTTGTATCATTATCGGGAAGTAAGTGTTTGTTTAGATCAAGTGCCATATATCGATAATGAAGACGAACTAGCCGCAATTTTAGCACATGAAATAGCACATGGAGTAGATTCTTATCAGGGTTTAATTTCGGGGTATTTCAGATACTTTTTAAACGACTTTTTCTTTTTTAACGCTAAAAGAACAGACCGTAATATGGATAAAAAAGCCGTTGATTATATGGTTAAGGCAGGTTACAACCCTGTTGCCTTGATTACAATAATTAACAAGTCAAATGGACAAAAACGTACTGATTGGTACCTAAGAACAACTCAAACATCAAAGAAAATGATTTCCGTATATCTTTATATAAAAAGAAATTATCCTCAGTATCTTTCCAGCAGTTATGCTCTTAATAATCAATACTATAGGAACTTCTTAGTTAGCGAAGGAAAGTCAATTGCTAAACAAGATGCAAAGAAACCCAGATTTTGGGATTAAAATTATAATCTTGGGAAGAAATGAAATAGGGTTGGAGTTTAAATTCCAACCCTATTTTGTTAACTGTATTAGTCGTTCTATAAGATCTTTATTGCTCATGGTTTCATTGGTTTTTAGCTTATAGGTCAGTTGATTTTGAAATCTATTTTCTTCTCTTTCACGCTCTAGTTTTTCCCTATTACGTTTATTTTCATGCTCTTTTTTCTCAGCGTCTTTAGCTTGAGATAGCTGTCTTCTAAGCATTGCTATTTTACTTTTATACCTTGCTATTTCATCGTTAATTTGATTTTGAATTTGATCACTTCTATCCATTTTGCTCCTTTATTTTAATATAAGGTTTTGATTAAATTTTCTATAGTCGTTAAACGAATGCATAGAGCTTCGTAAAGGCTGTTTGTTAGCTATTTAACAGCAGTGTAAAATGCTTTATATACAAATTATCCCAAACAAAAAACCTTATTTGAAAAAATAAGGTTAAAAGTTCTAAAAGTTATAAAAGTTCTTTATTCTAAAGCATTTTCAATGACATTACCATTTAAAAGTTTAAAATCTTTTTTATCTTCGGTGATAGTTTCTTCCACTAAAATAATGAAATGACCATTATGTTTTTGGTTATACTCCTCTTTAAGCATATAACCTTTCAGTTCTGCTATCTCTTTTAAAATAATTATTATGTCTGAAAAATTTTTTCGTAAGTAGTTTCTTTTCATACCTATTTCATTATGGTGATTATTAATCAATATAGTTTTAGAGAATCTCTTCCCTGTATTTTTAACAAGAAAATTAAAAAATTTATCATATTCATCGAATTTGTCAGGCTTATGCTCTATGAACAATCTCATATCATCAGAAATAAACTGAATAGTAGTAATTGCTTGATTTACGTCATCTACAGATATTCTCAAGTCTTGTGGATGATTTAAAGAAGCGTATAAGCAAGCAATGTTAAGCACCTTAAGCTCTCTATTTTGAAATTCTTTTTTTAAAATATCATCATCTTCACGATTGCCTTCTTCTTGCACATATCTTTTATAGTTAAGCAAAACAGTATCAATAGCTTCATTTTCAATAGTGTACGTAGAGCCTATTTGAATTTGATTAAAAATATTTTTAACTTCATCAGATGTTTCACCTGCAAACCACTGGGCTAGTTCTATTTGCTTTCTATAATTATCGGGGATAGGAGAACTTTTATAATAAGGTTGAAAAACAGTAATTGCACGTCTAGCCAAACCTGTTTTAAACATCTTTTCGATTTCATTTTTTAGGCTTGTAAAAAATTCGCTTGGATCCGACAATCCTACAAAGCTGATAGGTAAAAAACTAATATTATCTAATCTTTGTTCGCTTTTAATAGATTTTGAATCAAAATCACCATCATAACAACTAATGATCATCTTCAAGAATTTCTTGCATTCATGATGCTCCATTGAGCTTAACTCTGATATCTTTATAAAAATCGAGCCAAAATCAACCTTTAAAAGAGAACCTGCATCTTGACAAATTCCTTCGGGAGTCGCACTATTAGTTTCAAGGGTAAGTTTACGTAATTTTTTAAGTTCAGCTTTGGCTTCTTTATTAATATATTTTTTAGCTATTTCTTTTTTTTCCGTCTCGTATTTTTCGTCATAAGTATTTTTTATTTCATCAAGTACTTTTCTGAAAATATGTGTGTTTAAATTTTTTAACGCCTTATCCTTACCACTACCGCTAGGAGCAAAAACTAAAAGATAAAGATTACAGATACGATGGTTATTTAGTTCTTTAAATGAAACCCTTTTAAAATTAACCATTTGCATAAATTTAATAAGAGTTAAAGATAGTTTGATTGTATTTTTTAAGTTAGGTTGTACCTTTTCTAAAAAATTCATTGTATTTTTTATTATGATGGGGGCATTATTTAAAACCTCATCTAAGCTTAGATTTTGTTTAAATTTAGTTAACATTAGTTTCTCCTTTTATTTTTTCTATAAATTTATTGTAAACTGCTTTATAACGTGGATATTCGAGATTATTTATTAAATCCTCTTTAATAATAGCTTTTATTTCACGCATTATTTTTGTTATGTCTTTAGAGTTGTCAAATGAACATTGGACTCTGATAAAGTCTTTGACTAAATCTAAATCATAATTATGGTTTTCGCATATTCTTAAAATACCTTCTGCTTTTATTAGTTTTGATATTGTATTGATTTTCATTAAAAAAGCTCCTTTCCTTGAGTAAAATTTTGTATTGTTTCATAAATAGGGTTAGATTGACTGTTAATTATTTTTTGCAAATAAATTTTAGAATCACTCTTAGGTAGATTGAAAGCCTTACGCATGGTGGCTTTATCATAAATATGTCTCTCGCAACGTAAAATATTGTTAGCATTTTGTACAAAATCCTCACCAATAATAGATGTATACCTTGAAGAAGACTTAGAACTACAAAGTTCAATGCCTTTGTTATAAAAACAGATAGACCCTTTAATTGTTTTGCCTCTTGGTAATATCATTAAGCCTTGATGCTCATACGACAAGACTTTTAACTTATCTGTACTTGTCAAAACTGATAGTTTGATTGATTTAATCATCTCTTCAGGTGTTATATCCAAAAGATGTAGGTCTTTAGTAATATCAACAATAAAAATTTCAGACTGTTTTAATGCCTTCGAAATATCTATATCCATTAATCCGTAAGTATTAAATTTTACGAAGGTTTCTTCAATGTTTTTGGTGTTAATATAGCCCAAATCATTTTTCTTTGCATTTATTTTGCCTGTTATATCAAACAAAACATCGTTACGTCTTATTTTTAGCTCTTTTATTCCCAAAAAATTCTGAAGAACTTTTTCAGGATATTTTATTACTTCATCTCCATAATTAATTGCGTTTTGTATAAAGTTAGGCACTTTTAGCAAGCTATCTTTCGGAAAAGCCCCCTTTATACGATCAAAATTTAATATTTCCATATTTACCTCAATTCTATTTCTAACTTGTACTTACATACGGTATTACTTATTTATTGACTTATTAATAATAGATATATAGCCTACTACAAAAGGTTTTTGGCTATGCTTTTATTAAGCAAGTCTTGGTTCTTGTGTTTTTTGAACTTTATTTAATTGTCAAAGTGCGGTTTTGAACAATTTCATCAAGGAAACTTATTAATGCCATCATATTATCTGAAATTTCAACGGCATCTTCATTTGACAAATCCTCTTTGTAGTAAATTTGCCAAAATTCTTTTGTATCTTTAATTTTTTCTTTTCTCTTGTTCATCATTTGCTTATAATGACAAGATTTTTTTTGCTTGTAATAAAAAGTTGCTGGCTAATTGCCAGCAACTTGCTAAGAATACTTACTACTAATAATTATATGTTGTGCGTTTCAATGATATTATGATAAGCGGTATTAATCCTGTAAGTTTCGTCATCTTCTAATATAATTAGTTTGGCTTGTTGATTTTTCAATGGATGATTATCAGGTGCTATATTTCTAATACAGCCATTAATTTTGCTTATAGGACTAGAAATATCATTTATATTATTTTGTTTTTTAAGCTCTTTTATACTTACCCCCTTTGGGTTTTGAATAAGCATGTTAAATAGCCCCAGCTTTACAGATTTTTTGGTGCCCAGGTAAGCAGACGTACAAAGTTCGATATTATTGAATATTATACTGTGTATGTTATTTTTTGCATTAATATAAACCAGTATTTTTTTTGCATTTTCTGCAGATTCTTTTAGCTCAGCTTGTATTCTTTTTATAGCTACAATTTCATATGATTTTTCTGAAAAAACATTTTTATTTTTCACGTCTAAAATTTCAAGCTCACCTGTCAAGACTAAGTCTATGAAATATTCTATCATTCTAAAATGTTGGCCGTAGTTCCAAAGGTCATTAAACTTAAATATAATATAATTTGTTTCAGCTTTTTTATTTGTAGTATTTTTTAAAAATTTTTCAAAATTTTTTTTATGAACTTTAAGATTATTATAATCACCGTCAATATTTGCTTTACTGAACCGCTCTGTATATACAACTAATTCGTTTTTTAATTCTTCCTTATCGAAAGAAATTTCACAAGAACACCAATGTAAAAGATATTTATCAATTGAACCTTGCGAAAATTCTTCTATTGGGTTATTCTCATTGGGTTTTGTTTTATATTCTTTATAAGTTTGAGAATTATTTATATGCTCAAAGTAAGATTCAATATTATTTGATAGATTTAATTCCTCTAGAAAAGTATTATAACCTTCAATACAAAAATCATCACAACTTAGACCTTGATTTAGTTCATCAAAAAACTTAGAATGTGTTTTAAATTTCAATTTACAACCAAAAGTGAATTTCAAATCATTTAAAATACAAAAAATATCTTTTACAAATTCTTGATACTTTTTAATAGCCTGCGTATTATTATTCTCTTGATTTTGAAAATTCTTAATAACAGGAATATTATTTCTCTTATCTTCTGGTAATAAATCCTTTAAAAAATCTATTCTATATAAAGCAATATTATTTCCCGTTTTTGCATAAAGTAGCCAAATTATGAACAGTAATGTTTCTTTTTGAGCTAATTCCATGATACCTCCGATTTTATTATATCAAAATTAATAAAACTGAAAACAAATAGTTTGTAAAAAATTAAAATTATGTTTTAATAGTATAAGAAAAGGACAGAATAATTAACTCTGTCCAAAGATATTTGAATTTATAGGGTAGCTCTACGCTACTCTTTTTTTAGATTTTAACGGAAATTTCCAAAATTTACCTTTAGATATTTGAATTATTCCGTTTACCTTACGGTAATTTGTAACTAAATACAAAATACCGTTTTCATTTACGACAAATCTTTTCATAGCCAAATTCTCCTCTCTTTTTTGTATCCCATTAAAGTCATATATAACTTTAAAACTATCTCGACCGAATTAGTCAGGGAATTAATATTTAATTTGAAAAATATTTCTTTCAAAGTGCCTCCGGGTCATGCTTTTTCAACGTCTTGCTATAGCTATTTTATCATTATTTGAAAAAATGTATAGAATAATATCTAAATTTTAATATTTCTTTACAATATATATTATTTTTGGTGTTTTGACAGATATTTTTTTAATTGCTATAATACATTAAAACATTGAGGAAGAGTTATGAATAATGAAGATTTAGCATATAACCTTTTAAGGTTACGTACTGTGCATGAAAAAACACAAGAAGAAATTGCGGTTAAAGCCAAAATATCTATAATGACTTATCGCAATATTGAAAGTGGAAAATCAAATCCTACAACTTCAACTATTAAAAGTCTTGCGGATTGTTTTTCAATTACTATTAATGAATTACTTAAACCAGCCAAAAAATTGAAGCACGTTAGATTTAGAGCGTTACAGAAAAAAAACATTAAAAAAAGAGAGCAAATTTTATACTTGGTGTCTGACTGGCTTGATGAATATAACTATCTTGAACAAAAAACAGGGGATAAAACCGAGTATAAATTATCTAAACTACAATGTGATAGTGAGGTTAAAAATATAGAACAATTAGCACAAAAAGCTAGGGCACGTTTAGAGATTGGTAATGAACCCGTTAGAGACATTTGTGGCTTATTGGAATCTAGAGCAGGTATAAAAATTTATGCAAGAGAGTTTAAATCTGATGCATTCTTTGGATTGTCAATATTAGAAGATGATGGTTCAAAAGTCATAGTTGTAAACACTTGGGATAGAATACCTATTGAAAGAAGAATATTTAGTGTCGCACATGAATTTGGTCATATTCTAATGCATCTGACATCTTTTGACAAACCTAATCTAGAAGAGGATACAATTGAAGAAAAAGAAGCAAATACTTTTGCTTCATATTTTCTAATGCCTGAAAAAGATTTTATTGACGAATGGAACAAGGGCGTAAGTTTTGATTTTATAGACAGAGTTATTAAGGTTAAACAAATATTCAAGGTCAGCCATAAAGCTGTTTTATATCGACTTTCTGAAATTTTAGAAAGTAAAAATATAAATATAAATATTTGGCAAAAATTTAATTTTGAGTATAAGAAGAAATATCCTAATTCAAAGCTATCCTATAAAGAAGAACTTAACCCATTAAATTCACTAAATAGTCTTGACGAAAATTCTATAGAGCTAGGAGCGTTATCCGATAATTTTTACTTTGGCGGCAAATTAGCAAAACTTGTAAAAGAAGCAATAAAGAAAAAAATTATTAGTACGAAAAAGGGTGCTGAAGTTTTAAATATTGATACTGCAAAAATGAATGAATTAGCAAAATCTTGGGATGATGACTTGGCTCAATTATGATATTTCATCTTTAAGTAATATTTTTATAAGGGATTGCCAAATAATGAATATAATTTGAAGACATCGCATTAATTCTACAATACATTTTATGTACAAAAAAATTTTCGTCTTATCTTTTTTTAATTTATATACATATCTTTTACGACTTACTTTAGTTGGAATTTCTATAACTAAAGAGCGTTTATTGCCAAACGGTATGATTTTTTCTTTTTGCATTTTTCACCTGTTTTTTGCCTTTTTTAATTATTATTTATTTTCAGGCAAAACAGAACTACTGTATTTTCAAAAAGTATAAATTTTTCAGTAGGGTTTATTTTTCTTAGTTTTCTTGGCATAAAACCTTTTATTACTTGCTTTTTTAGCACAATCCTTGCCTTCAAGCACTAAAGAGCAATATTTTTTGTTGTTCTTGTAATTTATTATATCTCCACAATTTTCGCAGACTTTAAATATTTTATTTTGCTCTGATGTAATTAGAAAAAAAGCATAAGGAACTATAAAAAGACGGCTTAATGTTTCATTTTCAGTCTCATTCAATATTTTTTTGTTAAAAGAATTTAAATCTTTTTTTAAATTGTTAATAAAATAATCTGTTCGCATATCTATTATAACATCATAATCTTCAATTATTTTTCCAAATGATTGAGCAATATGTTTAAAGTCATTTATAAAAGATGAAGGTAAAACATTTTCTGCCATTAAATCAATAAATTTAGTATTCAAAATATCTTTAAAGGCTTTGTAATTTTGCTTATTAATAGAAAACAATTCAAATGATAATAATTCTGTAAAAAATCTAAATGCAAAATAAGGAGGAACGGCTTCTTTTTTGTGAAAAACTTCAATAAACATATAAGAAGTACTGTTTTTTCGAGAGTATAACTCTAGTTCTTGTTTTATGTCAGCGTTACTTTCGATTACTTCTTTTTGAATGAAAAGATTATCTATTTCACTATAATTTGAAGACCACCAAGGCATAATAATGCCTTTGGAAATTTCTTTTGGTAAGGAAACGTTGTACTTGATTTTAGCAAAATGAATTCTTAGCGTAAATATTTTATTAATATATGGATGCCACAATGAAGTCGTAATAATTTCTTTTTCTACTTGTCGCGTATCTCCGAAATAAAAATTTGTATTTATTTCTTTTTTTATATATGTTGGAAATCTTTTATACATTGTTAATCCTAATTAAGCTATACTTAGCTCAGAATTAAATTAAAATGCATAATATTAAGTAGCAAATTAACATAAATCTATGCTAATTATACTTAAAAAATAATATTAATTATTTGCATTATTAATATTATTTTGTTTTTGATTAAATATTTTAATTTTTTAGATTTTTATTCTTTGGGTTTTATTCTTATCTTCTTCTTGATTTTCAATATTAGCAATTATTAAAATTTTAATTTAAATACCCCTCTATACTTATATATATTTTTTTAAAAAATGCAAAGATAATTGCTAATTATATAAATGTTATAAATCAGCAAAATCCTAGTATGATGGCTTGGCTAAATTGTAGTAAATAATTTTAAATGAAATATATAAGTATGGATAAAAGATAAAAGAATAAAGCAACAATTGAAAGGATAATACAGGCTTTAAAATACGCTGGTGTATACTTAAATAAATGAGAAAATTTTTCTGTTTGAATTTTCGAAATTAACAACTTAAATTCCTTATAATTAAACTTAACATTTTCATCCATTACTTTACTTATATTCTTAAGTATTTCAGTTTCATAGTCATGACCATTTTTTATCTTTATAACCTCATAGGTAACAAATAATAAAATGGAAAAAATCAAGGCAATAATAGAAATAAAGAATGTACAACTTGATTCTTTGATAAGAGGTTGGTTAGTTGTAAAAAGAATCGAACAAAATGAAGCATAACCAATACTCAAAACCAAAGAAGTATATTTCTCATTTTCCGAATGTAATTTTGAATAAAAATCTAAAAATAGTTGATTTATTTGCATACAATCTTCGCAATTACGTTGTTTTATATTGAAATCATCAGTCATATAACCAGCTCCTTAAAATAATTATAACAAAAACAAAAAACCCAAATTTATGTTAATATTTTAGATATTAAATTAACTGAGAGTTATTTTTATATGAAAAGATGTATATCAATATGTCCAAAGATTTTTAATAATTTTGATACTATAAATAGCTCAGATGCTATTTATGAAAAAGTTAATTGTTAGTCTTTATATTAAAAAGTGCGAGGTTATGCCAAAACAAAATCGAAAGTCAAAGAAAAATAAAAAAGGAATAAAAAGCAATCCTACAATAATTGCTATGACTAAACAATTAGAAGAATTTAGAACTCTTAAAAATATTGCGGGTCTTTTCGTTGAAACTAAAGAATTGAACTCACAATTTAATGATATGGAAAAACAATGTAAATTATTAACCAAAACTCCAGATGCTTTTAATGACATTTTTATAGAACATGGCTGGCTAGCTTATGGGGGGATGAATCTTGAACTCATGGCAAAGTGTGTAGAGCTGGCAAAAAATGGTAATATTGATAATGCAAATGAAGAGCTTTTAAATTATTTTACAGACGAACAAATTAAGTATCATTTGCAAACTATTTATCATCGTGATGAAGCAATTACCAAAAGGCAAGAATTGCTAAAAATGGCGTATGATGATTATGTTAATAATCGATACCATTCTTGTATTCCAATTGTTCTGATAATAATAGATGGCATAGTTTGTGATGTAACACCACAACAAAAAAGCGGAGAAAGTGCAGAAGTAACTGCTTGGGATTCTATAACAGGGCATTCATCCAGTTTGCAAAGAATATATAGTGAAATAATTCATAAGAGTAGGAAAAAAACGACTACAGAAAAAATTTTATTGCCCTATAGAAATGGAATATTGCATGGTCGAGATCTCGGTTATGCTAATAAAATCGTAGCGATTAAAACATGGAATGTTTTATTTGCCATTGGTGATTGGGTATCAGATTTAAAAACAGAAGAATCTAGACAAAAGGAGTTTGATAAAAAGTTTAATCAAAAGCCTATGTCTATGCTAGAAACTTTAAAATTTATTGAAGAACATTCAAATAAAATGATTAAAGCAAAAAAAAATCTTGAGGAATGGAAAGCCAGAGAGTTTAAGTCGGATTATTTTCCATTAGAAATAACCGAAAATTCTATTTTTGATGAAAATTCTCCAGAACATTCTTTGAAAAAATTTTTATTTTATTGGAAATCATCTAAATATGGTAATTTGGCAACTTCTTTATATAGGGTGTATGATAATAATTTTAAAAAAAAGGCTGGAGAATTCAGAAAAGAATTGGAAGATAAAAAATATGTTTCTTCTGTGATTACAAATATTGTAGATGAAGCTCCAGCCATTGCAGAGATTTTTATTGATTTGTGGTATCAAAATGGAGATAAACTTATTACTAAAGATAATATAATTGTTCGGATGGTGTATGAGGATGAAAACAATAACCCGATTGCTAGTAATTCTGCAAATGGAAAATGGAAGATAATAACAAATTTTTTATATGCACTATATTGACAAGCAACTTTTATTGCTATAAAAATATTTTGCATATTTTTCAATAATAAAGTTACAAGAAGAATATAATAAATAATGATTATAAAAAAGACAAATTTTTGAGTGAATAGAAGGTCAATAATTTATGAATTAATTTAATTTTAATCTTGGATTGTTTTTTAACGTATGTTATAATCTTATATTATTTACAAAAAGGGTATGGTTATGGTAGATGCAATAGAAATTTCCAGATATATTTTAAATACTGCTAACATTAATGGAGATTTAATAACAAATTTAAAATTACAAAAAATATTATATTATGCACAAGCTTGGTATTTGGTAAATTTTGATAAAGAAAAATTATTTGAAGATAATATAGAAGCTTGGCAATATGGTCCTGTAATTCCATCTGTATATAATGTGTATAAAGGTTTTAATAGAAAACCAATTGAAATAGAAATAGAGGAAAAGGAGTTTGAAAGTTTATCTCCCCAAATTCAAACTTATTTGGACGAATTTTGTGAAAGATTTTTAGATTATTCTGCAACACAGCTTGTAAGTATGACTCACAACGAACAACCTTGGCAAGAAGCATATCAAAAATGCCCTTGTGAAATTATTAATTTAGATTCAATGTATAGTTATTATAAAAAGTTACTAGAGGATTAGAAATTGAAATCCAAGCAAAAAAAAGTTAATACCAAAAACAGCTTTGCGACTAGTAATAATGGCTATTTTAAAGACAAACCAGTATTTTCCTTTAAATATTATATTAAAGATAATGATTATTATACAATTGAGCATAGTAATCAGGATAAAAATTGTTTTTATAATTTTTTATTCCAATCAGTTGATTTTTGTAATAAAACGTGGAAAGAAATTTTTGAACAAAAAAGACAATTCCATTTCCATGATATTGAAAAGGAAATTGACGGATTGCAATCTTTTCCAATTGAAGATGTAACGTTTGTCCAGTTTACATTACCAAATTTTCAGGAGGCAAGATTTGTTGGTTTTTTTGATGATAAAAATATATTTAACATAATCATTTTTGATTATAAACATTGTATTTATTCTAGAAACTGATTTTAAATTAGCCTATATTTTCAAGTAAATAAGTTCTAAACTCGTCTACTAAAGCCAGAGCTTAAAAAACTCCTTAGAACAAAAGTCCAAGGAGTTTTTTGCATATTCGGGTAACTATCCAAACCTGACTTGCGCTTTCACACAAGCGAGGTTCTGCTCTTCGAGTATCCTGAGCTGTAAGGTTCGGGTTCCATACCCTCACCCACATCTCAAGCGAATCCTTTCACCCCATATTCTCAATCTGCCGGTATTTTAGCCCTAGACCGCCTCTCCAGCTATATGGAGTTTGAATCTCTAACTAAGTGAACATCAAAGAACGTTGCGTAGTTTGACGGATGCAGCCGTTTATTATAAACGACAAATCTTCGATATGTAAAATAGTTGTTAATTTTTTGGATGATTGATAAATAAAGGGTAGAATAAAATCAAAGCAACCTTGGGAGATATTAATAAATGAACAGCGAATTTTTTTATTCCAAAAATGACACAGTTACCTCTAATTCAAAATCAAGCATAATTAAAGAACGCCTTAGCCTTGTAACTTCGCATATGTACAAGCAATATTGTGAACACACTGATTCAGCAAAAAACACAAACAAAGTTTTTTCAGATATGTTGAAGACCATGGAAGAAGTTGTTGCGACTATGAAAAAAAACTTTGAAGAAAAAGGAATTAACCCGAACAATATCAGCTGTACAATTGATGCTGACAAGTCGGTCGGGATTTTAAATATACTTTGGCACAGTATCAGCTTTACCACGCGGGGCAACACCAAACCCCAAGCCCTATACAGAAGTGATAACGCACCAATGTTCTGCGGTCGGATTATTGCGCTTAACGGCGATTTTAAGAACGCCTCTATGGATATTTCAGACCTTCAATATCCGGGCGTTTTAAGCTGCGAAATGGCGTCCATGTACGTGCCTTCCGACCCGAACAAAGACGCTGTTATGAAAATAAGACACATCGGCAATATTGAATACAAAATTAACCAGTCAAATGCGGCAAGAGAGTTTTTATTAAAAGTTATTGAAATCATTTGCGGCGGCGGTTTTTACCATGAAGAAAACTTTGAATAGGCTTTGAAAATCATTTTTGCTATTAAGCGATAAGGGGATTGACTAAATCCTAAAATCCTTTATAACAATGAAATGGAACGAATTAAAAAAAATAATTTATTAGATTACACCGGTAATTATTTTGCTGAGGAAAAGTTTGTTAACCCTCACCGTTTATTGGAGTTGAATGCCTTGCCCGAAGCGGACGGGGATGTGGTTTATTTGATAACAAGGGAATTTCGCTGTTATGATAATTTTGCATTGAATTATGCGGTGCAAAAATCTACCGAATTAAATCGTGCAATAAAAATTATTTTTTTAATCCCGAAATTTGAGCTTAAAACCAAAGAAAATTTCTTTACGGCAAGGTTTCAAGTAACAAAACAGGATTTTAGAACTTTAAATTTTTGCTATGAAATTTTTTCTGATGAGCAGCAGGTATCCGAATATTTCCAAAATAACCCGCCTGCTCTTGTAATAAAAGATTTTAATCCGATTGAAAGTAAGTTTTTGCCGGAAAATAAATTTAAAATTATTGAAATTGACGGACATAATGTTTTACCTGCGTTTTTTGTTTCCCACAAAGAGGAGTACAATGCTTCGGGTTTAAGACGGAAAATTTACCTGAGTGTATCGGAATTTTTGAGCGAATATCCCCGTGTAGACCTTTTAAGAAATGATTTAATGAATGAGCTTAGATATTTTATGGGAGAGAAGTTACCCTGTTATGCAGAATTTAAAAATAAGCCCGACAAAAACGTAACTTCCGGCTTTTCCAAATATTTAAATTGGGGGTTTATTTCTTCGCAGCGTATAGCTCTTGAGGTTATAAAGTCAGATGCGGCAGATGCGGATAAAGAGGCTTTTTTAGAAGAGTTAATTGTGAGAAAAGAACTGGCGGATAATTTTTGTTTTTACAATAGCGACTTTAAAAGTTTGGATGGTATACCAAATTGGGCAAAAGAAACATTGAGGGAGCATTCTGCCGACTTAAGAACTTATTTATATTCCACAGAAGAGCTTGAAAATGCCAAAACCATTGATCCTCTTTGGAATGCGGCACAAATTCAGCTGTTAAAAGAAGGGCTTATCCATGGGTATATGAGAATGTATTGGGCAAAAAAGATTGCCGAGTGGAGTCCGAACCCTCAAACGGCTCTTGAGCGTTGTATTTATCTTAACGATAAGTACGCTTTTGATGCACCGTCGTCTAACGGTTATGTCGGTATTTTATGGTCTATAGGCGGGCTTCACGACAGAGCTTTCGCGCAGCGCCCCGTTACGGGCAAAATAAGACCGATGACTTTCAAAGGGGCAAAAGGCAAATTCGACGTAAAAGCTTATATAGAAAGGTATCCGTCCTTGCAGATGTCCGGTTGAGCGTATAATAATTTATCCGCGAAAATTATTGGGCTTGCGAATATTTTTCAAAAGATACTACACTGTCAAAACTTTTTCTGTCTTTGGGCAATAGTGCTTCGGCGGGGTTTGCAGGGTATCCTGCAAGTAAAAGTGAAGATAAGATAACATTTTTAGGCAATTCCAATTCTTCTTTAACCACTGCATAAACATCAGAAACAGAATTGGTAAGTTCGTTCCCAATAGCGCCTACAACGCAGGTTTCTAAGCCTTTTTCATGAGCTTCAAGCGTCATATAGGCTATTGCATAAGTAAGCTCTTCTACCGCTCTTAATCTTACCATTTCCTGCGAATGCGCGGCAGGGTTTAAAGCTTTGTTATTCAATATAAATTGAAGTCTTTCCTGTGTCATGCCGGGTCGTTTTTCAAGCATTGTTTTGAAATTTTCAAAATCAAAACAGCTTAAATCACAACAACAGGCAATAATAACAGGTGCATTAAGCACATGCTGCTGATTTTGCGACAAATTGTACAAAAGCTGTTTTGTGTTGGGGTCTTTTACTACAATAAAATGCCAGGGTTGTATATTCATCCATGAAGGGGCAAGTCTGCCGGCTTCTAAAATATCTCTTATGTCGTCTAAAGACGGCATTTTTGCGTCAAAATTTCTTAAGGCATACCTGCTTTTTATAGTGTCTAAAATCATAATAACCTCTATTCTCCTGCTAAAACAACAGTAACATCAGATTCCGCACAATAGTACAAATCCGGCGCATAAGTTAAGTGCGCTGATTTTAACGGCGGCATTAAACGTTTGAAATTTTTGTAATTTTGGGTTGAAAAGTTGGTATTGTGCGCAATTATTTCGGGTACAACTTTCTTTGTTTTTTGTTCACAAATAATTTCCGCATTATTGTCTTTTAAAATAGCTTTAAAATCTTCCACAGCATCTTTATGATTGCCGTCATATAAAATACTCACTTTCAATGGCGCTGCAGATACTGTTTCCGGTTCAATTCTGTAAATTAATCTGTCTATAATATCCTGAACTTTTTCAGGCTCTAAAATCCAATAACTTACAATAGAGTTTTGAGAAGGATGACCGGGCAGCGTTGCTACCTGTACATCGTCAAGATTAACATTTTTTGCTATTCCCGCATAACGGGTTAAATCAAAAATCGTCATATCCGTTTTTATATATTTGTTTGTAATAGCAATGATATCAGGTAATTTGGCAATAACATCAGGTGATTGAAGTCTTGTTACAAGACCTTTCATCAGCATTCTTTGACGCTCTGTTCTTCCTATATCACCTGTAAGGTCATGCCTGAATCTTATAAATTCTTCAACCTGTTTTGCGTTGAGGTCATGCTTTCCGGGCTGTAAATCTATAAAAAGCCGCCCCGAATAATCGGTATATTTTAACCTTTTTTCAACGTTAACGGGAATTGTACCGAGTGCCGACACTATTTCCTGAACACCTTGGGTATTGGCTACTATATAGTGGTGAACTTTTATACCGAACATATCTTCAATGGTTTGTATGGTTAAATCGACCCCGCCAAGAGCATGGGCAGCGTTGATTTTGTCGATGCCATGTCTTTGAGCTATATAAACTTTGCTGTCTCTGGGTATTGAGAGAACCGACACGCTTTTTGAAGCGCTGTCCAGGTTGATTATCATAATAGTATCGCTTCTGGTGTTTTCAAACGGGTCTGACTCCTCGCCGTTGGAGTCTACCCCTAAAAGTAATATGTTTTCCCTCTTGTGAAAGAGGTTAAACCCTTCTTTTGATTCTGCGATGGAATTTTTGTTTTTAACTTTTTGGGCTGCATTTTTAAACCAAGCGCCTAAATTAACGGTGTTTAATTTGTCAAACGGGGAAAAAATTACGACCCCTACTAAAATAAAACTTAACAAAACCGATATCACTATTAATTTAGTTAAAAACGTATCAGCTTTTTCGCTTTTGGCATATTTTTCAAAATATTCTTCTTTATCGTTTAAAAAATCATCCGTTACTTCAAGTAGATTATTGTTGTTTTTATCGTCCATTTATCATCTCTCTAAAAAATGCTTTAATAATATTTTATATCAGAAAAAAATATTATTATAAAATTTTTTTATTTTTATCATATAATTGTATTACCATTTTGTGAAAGTTTAAGGAGAGACTATGGAGCCAAACAATCAAGCCAGATTACCCGAAGGTGTAGGGAAAAAAATAGTTGAAGCGCTAAAAAAAGATGAAATAGAAATCACACCGGTTGCATCTGACGAAACTTTTGAAGAAAAAGAAGAAGCCCCGTCTTTGTCGGCATTTAATTTTTCACAAGAATTACAAGAGCCTAAAGAGCCTGCTTTTCATGAATATAAATATGAAACTTCAGAAGCCGAAGATTTGGAACTGCCTGAAAATGTTATGGTTTTAAAAAAACTTATAAGCCAGCTTCCGCAAGGAGTTAACAGACAAATAGGCGCTCAAATTATAAGACAAACAATGGAAGCGATGGGCATTTCCATGAAAACGGTTTTGTCAGAGGCGCAATATATTCAGGAAGACCTCGGAAATTCAATCAGGGATTGTGCAAACAGCATTGAAGAATACAAAACTAATATCAAAGCCCTTGAGCATAAAATACAGCTCCATAAAAGACAGGCGGCTCAACTGGGTGAATTAATCAATTTATTTATATTGACCGGCAAAAAATAATAAGAGATAACAATGTTAAAACTCGGCATAATAGGCTATCCGCTCAAACACTCAATTTCTGCACCAATGCAAACAGCTGCGATGAAAGAAATCGGGGTTGAAGGTTCTTATGAAAAATTTGAAACCGAACAAACAAAACTGGCAGCACAAATCGAATTTTTTAAAACCAATGATTTTAGCGGTTTTAATGTAACAATTCCGTACAAAGTTGATATTTTAGACTTTTTGGATGAAATTGACGATAATGCAAAGCTTATCAACGCTGTTAATACGGTGAAAATCACTCCTGATAAATGTCTTATAGGCTATAATACCGATATTTACGGGTTTGTGGAAGCAATTCCGCCCTCTTTGCGCCAAAATCTCAAATCAGCTGCCGTGATAGGAGCAGGAGGAGCTTCAAGAGCGGTGATAACAGGCTTAGTTCAAACAGGGGTTAAATCAATCAGGCTTTTTGTACGCAATCCGAATAATATCAGAGAACTTGCCGGGGAGTTACAAAACAAGTTTGCCGATGTAAATTTTGAAACGGCTGATTTAAACAAAGCACTAAACCTGAAAAATACTGATATTATTGTTAATGCCACTCCCTTAGGCACAATCGGTGAGAATGAAAATCAATCACCGCTTGATAAAGCAGCTTTGGCGGCAGCGCCAAAAACAGCTTTGGTATACGACTTGGTTTACAATCCGCAAGATACTCTTTTCATCCAAAACGCACAATCTTTAGGCTTGCAAACAATAGGCGGTTTGGATATGCTTGTTTTGCAAGGGTTGCGGGCTTTTGAAATTTGGAGCGGCAAAACTCCTTCCTTTGACGTTATGAAACAAGCTGCTTTAAACGCTTTGAAAGAGTTTTAAACAATGGCTATTGCAAAAACTTTTAAAATATTTACTTTTGGTTGTAAAACAAATCAGATAGAATCCGATTTTATTGTTCAAAAACTGTTAAAAAACGGTTATACTAAGTTGGAGAATACCGAAAGTACGGAATTTACGGTCATTAACTCTTGCAGCGTAACCTCAAAAGCTGATGATGAAATTCTTTACCTTATCCGCAAAACGAAAAAACATGAACCTCATACAAAAGTAGTGTTGTGTGGCTGCTTGGCGCAAACAGACAAAGATAATCTGGCAAATAACCCCGATATATTTGCTATTGCGGGTAACAGCGAAAAACTTGATATTGTTAATGTACTTAATCAGAACCGACGGGATGTTTTTGTGCAGGATATAATGTTACAAGAACACTTTATCGAAACAGAACCCGTTTTAACCTCGAAAACCCGTGCCGTGATTAAAATTCAGGACGGCTGTAATAATTATTGTTCATACTGTATAGTTCCTTTTGCACGGGGTAAAAGCCGCTCGTGCCGTGAACAAACAATTTTAAATAACATTCGAACACTTACAGACAAAGGCTATAAAGAAATTATCCTGAGCGGTATTCACTTTGGACAGTGGGGGAAGGACTTTATACCTCAGGAAAATATAGTTGATTTGCTTGAAAAACTGGAGGTTATGGAAGGACTTCACCGCTACAGGCTTGGTTCTGTCGACCCTACCGAGCTTGATGAGAGAATGCTTGATTTTTTGGTAAAGGCTAAGAAAAACTGCAGTCATCTGCATTTATCTCTGCAAAGCGCCAATGATAAAACCCTGCAGGCTATGAACCGTAAATATACGGTAGAGGAGGTAAAGCAAAAACTGGATTTTTTAAAACAAAATATTCCTGCGCTTAACATTGGCGCTGATGTGATTGTGGGCTTTCCGGGCGAAACGGACGAAGACTTTGAATTGACATGTCAAAATATTAAGGATATGCCGATTTCTTATATGCATATTTTTACCTATTCCAAACGCAAATATACAAAAGCTGCCCAAATGCCCTGCCAAATTGATGAAACAGTGAAAAAACAACGGGCAAAAAGATTAAAAGGAATAGCGCTCGATAAAAAGCTGAATTTTCTAAAAAGCTTAAAAGGCATGCCTTTAGAAGTATTGGTCGAGAAGAAAAAACATGGAAATCTTTACAAAGCAACCTCTTCCAATTACTTACAATTTTTAATTGAAAGTGATAAGGATATAAGTAATAATATTATTAATGTAAATGCGAATACAATTGTTAACGGCAATTTATTTGCAAAAATTTAAAAAAAACAATGCAATAAGAATAAGAAACAACCCTATTTTTATAAAAATAATTATTACCCTTTTTTGAAAAAGTAGTGCAAAAATTTGAAAAATATGGTATTATAATAAATACGCTACTTAATAAATGTAAAAATCACACTTATTAAGTTCTGTAACAAAAACTTCCTTGATTTTAAGAAAAAAGGCAATAAAAAAAGAAAATTTGTTTTTATAAATCTAAGTGAAGGCAGTAGTAAAAACTTTTTATGAAAAAGTGTTATGTTGGAGGAAACCCATGAGTTTAAGTGTAGGTAGTCGTAAAAAACAATCTAAAAAGACATTTGATGAATTAATTTTTGAACTGCAAAACAGCGGTTCGGAAAAAGTTCGATATAATGCAGCAAGAGTTTTAGGTGAAATGGGCGATTTAAAAGCCGTTGAAACCTTGATTAACGTATTAAAAAATGACAAAAACGGTTCTGTAAGATTATATGCAGCCAGAGCCTTAGGCGAGCTTGGCGATTCAACCGCAACAATTCCTTTGATTGAATCTTTAAGAGAAGACAGGAATGTTGACGTAAGAGTTCGTGCAGCAAGAGCTTTGGGACGTTTAGGCGGTGAAATCGTTGTTGAACCGTTAGTTGAAGCTTTAAGTGATGAAAACAGCCAAGTCTGTATCACGGCAACTGATGCCCTTATTGAAATCGGCGAAGTTGCTACGGACGCATTAATTATTTCTTTAAAACATGAAAAAGTTAATGTAAGATGTGATGCAACAAGGGCTTTAGGCGAATTAAGCAATAAAAAAGCCGTAGTACCTATCATTGATATGCTTAACGATGAATGGGTAAATGTAAGAATTTATGCAGTAACATCTCTCGGGAAGTTAGGTGGTATTGAGGCAGTTCCGGCACTAATTGACGTTCTTAAAAAATCTGACGAAAATGAATTAGTCAGAGCAGGGGCAGCGGCAGCTTTAGGTGTTTTAAGAGACACAAGAGCGCTTATGCCTTTGAGAGAACTGATTATGAATGCCGAGGAGCTGGGTGAATTAGAAGACACTGCTCTAAAAGCTTTCAAAAAAATCATGGCAGCAAACTGGCAAAATATTCCGGGTGCTGCTGTTGATAGCAGAAAGCAGCCTATAGCAGGCTAATTCACGGTTAGCATTCCTTTCTTTTATTGACCCGCATAAAATATGCGGGTTTTTTATTGCCTGCCAAAAGAGGTGGCTAAAGAAGCGTTAGGACGGATTCTTCGTAGTTTTTATTCCTATAATGGCGATTCAGCAATGATTTGCAAAGCTAAAAAGCCTTTAATCGTACACAAATATTTGTATAAATTTAACGGTTGTGTTACAACTAAAGTAAGGAAATATTTCGGAGTTACTGATGTCATCGGATAAAATAAGAATTTATGATTTAGCAAAGGAAGTAAATCTTCCTGCCAAGGAAGTGATTACTTTGCTTGAAAAACATCTAAAACTTTCCGGAAAAGTTTCTGCCAGCTCTATTTCAGCACAAGAAGCAACGGCGCTTAAAAATGCTTTAAAACCTAAGCCGCAAGTGCAGGAAAAAAAACACGAGCCTGCCGAGATAGAGCCCACCGGTAAACCAGAAGAAAAAGGCAAAGCTTATTCAAGCACCGTAAGACATCCGCAGCGTCCTTTTAAACCTTTCGATGATACTCAAAAACGTCCGGAAGGCGAAAGACAGGGTCAATATCAAAGCCAAAGGCGTGATTTTAACCCGAACAGACCTCCTCGTCAGGACGGACAAGGCGGCTATCAGGGGCAAAGACGTGATTTTAACCCGAACAGACCTCCCCGCCAGGATGGACAAGGCGGTTATCAGGGCCAAAGACGTGAATTCAATCCGGACAGACCTCCCCGCCAGGACGGACAAGGCGGCTATCAAGGACAAAGACGCGATTTTAATCCGAACAGACCTCCCCGCCAGGACGGACAAAGCGGT
>JAQVHS010000005.1 GCA_028696075.1 Candidatus Gastranaerophilales bacterium | reverse complement strand
GCCATCAAACCTGTTTATAACAATAGTGAGCGTTTTGGCACAAGGTACCGCAGCCATACGGGAGAATCCGTTAAAAGGGGCGGACGAACCAACCTGCATACTGAAGGCAGAACTTTAGACAAAATAAAAGTCGGTCGTATTTCGCAAATGACGGACCCTTCTTTGGATGCGCAGCGTCATACTTTTGACCTTAGAACAACGCTTGGCAGAGTTGTTAACCCTAAAGACTTAAACTTTAAAATAGAAGACGGCAATCTTGTCCCTGACGAGCAGCACGATACTCCCCCTACTCGTTCGATTTATCCCGTTATTATCGGTGATATGTCAATCGGGGCGCTTTCCACAAGGATGTGGGAAGCTATAGCCATTGCGGTAGCTTATCTGAACGAGGTGAAGGGTATCCCCATAAGAATGTGTTCCGGAGAAGGCGGCTTGCCCGTCAAACTTCTCAAATCAAAGTATTTGAAGTATATGATTTTGCAAATAGCGTCAGGACATTTTGGCTGGAACAGAATTATAAACGCAATGCCTGATATGGTAGCAGACCCTGCCGCTATATTAATCAAAATAGGACAAGGCGCAAAACCCGGCGATGGCGGACTTTTGATGGCGGAGAAGAATGCCCGTCATATACAGGAAATTAGGGGGGTGCCAAAGGCGGATTTATTAAGCCCGCCCAACCACCAAGGGTTGTATTCAATTGAAGAAAGTGTACAAAAAATGTTCCTATCGCTTAATTGCGCGTTTAAATTTCAGGTACCTGTTGCAATTAAAGTAGCTGCTTCATCGACAAGCGTAAGTGTTTATAACAACCTTTTGCGTGACCCTTACAATATTGTAGGCGGATTTTTCTTGGACGGTATTGCGGGAGCTACAGGCGCAGCGCACGAAATTTCGCTTAATCATACAGGTCATCCTATAGTTTCAAAGCTCAGAGATTGTTATTTAGCAGGCGTCCATCAGGGGAAACAAGGACAAATCCCTTTGTTTGCAGGCGGCGGAATGGCTATGAAAGGCAATTTGGCGGCTGATACATTCAAGATGTTATGTTTAGGTGCAAACGGCGTATTTACAGGCAAGCTGATTTTGCAAACAGCAGGCTGCGTAGGGAATGATTACGAAAAATGCAACGCTTGCAACACGGGTCTTTGCCCTGTGGGTATTACAACGCAAAACCCAAAATTGGTCGAAAGACTTGATATAGATATAGTTGCACAAAACATAGTAAATTATATTCTGGCAACCGATATGGAACTTAAAAAACTTTTAGCTCCGGTAGGCAACAGTTCTTTACCCATCGGCAGGTCGGATGCGCTTATTTGTGTGGATAAAAATGTTGCAGAGCGTTTAGAAATTGCACATGTATGTTAGGTGAAAGATGGAATTAGAAATTAATACACTTAAAAATACGGAAAAAGGAGAAAAACGGCTCTCTACAAAGGAGCTGATGAAGCTTATTTGGAATGCTGTTGCGGAAGGTAATAATGATTTTAGGATTTTAGCTTCGGGGCAGCATAATATAGGCGGTTCTCTCTGGTCAAAAAACGGTCTGGAATTGAATTTTTATATAATTAACCCCGGGCAAAGGGTAGGTTCAATGGGCGTTGCAGGCACCAATATTTATGTGGAAGGCTCTGCCCCTGCTGATGTCGGATGGCTTAATTCGGGCGCTAATATAATCGTAAACGGAGATTCGGGCGATACTACGGCACACTGCGCCGCAAGCGGCAAAATCTTCATCGCAGGCAAAGTAGGCACACGTTCGGGTGCTTTGATGAAACGCGACCCTAAGTTTGATGCTCCCGAATTATGGGTTTTAAAGAATACGGGCTCTTTTTCGTTTGAATTTATGGGCGGCGGCATTGCGGTTGTTTGCGGGCTTGATTGCGAAGACTTTAAATCAGTGCTGGGCGACAGAGCCTGCACGGGCATGGTTGGCGGCGTTGTTTACTTTAGAGGGCATGTGAACAATGTATCCGATGATGTGTTTATTTTGGATTTGGATGAGCAGGATGTTGAATTTTTAACAAAAGGCTTAGAAGAATTTCTTGAAAAAATTAACAGACCTGAATTATATGAGCGTTTAGGTGATTTTTCGCAATGGAAAAAAATTGTTGCCAAAACTTACGAGGAACGCCAAAAAACAAACCCTATCAGCCTGAAAACCTACCGTGAAAATAAATGGATGAAAGAAATCGGCGGTTCTATTTTCGGGGACTTGGTGGAGGAGGATTATATTGTTTCTGACCTTATTCAGACAGGCAGCGGCAGATTGAAAATCCCTGTGTGGAAAAACTATTTCTACAGCGCGCCTTGCGAATATAATTGTCCTATCAGTATTCCAACCCAAAAAAGATTTTCGCTCCTTCGGGAAGGCAAAATTAAAGAAGCGCTTGAGCTTGTGCTTGAATACAGTCCGTTTCCCGCAAGTGTCTGTGGTCAGGTTTGCCCGAACCTGTGTTTAAATGATTGTTCAAGATTAAAAGTCGATGAGCCTTTGGATGTAGCTATGCTGGGTAAACTTTCTGCCGACATCAAAGTCAAATTCCCGCCCTCTTCCAAAAACAAAAAAATTGCCATAATCGGTGCAGGTACAGCAGGATTATCCGCTGCCTGGCAGCTTTTAAAAAACGGTTATGACGTGGAAATTTTTGAGCAGGATGACAAAATCGGCGGTAAACTTTCGCAGGTTATACCTTCAGAGCGCCTGCCCGCGGATATTTTGAAAGCGGAGCTTGAACGGTTTGGCAAATCAGGTGTTAAAATACACCTTAATAAAAAAATCGAGCATGAAAACTTCGCAGAGATTGAAAAGAATTTTGATGCGATTATCATTGCCATAGGCGCTCACAGCCCTGTGGTTATACCGTTTGAAGGTTATGAAAAGCTTGTCAAAGGTTTGGATTTTCTTAAAAAAGTCAAAAAGAAACAGCCCGTGGAACTGGGCGAAAAAGTTGTCGTCATAGGTGCCGGCAACGCAGCTATGGACGTTATAACCGAGGCTTATAACCTTGGTGCGAAGGAAGTTGTTGCTATAGATATCCAAAGGCCGAGCGCTTTTGATAAAGAAATCGAATACGTAACAAAACTAGGGGCGAAAATTCTTTGGCCTTGTTATACGGAAAAAATTACGGATGAGGGTGTTGTTTTAAAAGACGGTACTTTGATTGAAGGCGATGACGTAATTATTGCTGTCGGTGACCGCCCTATTTTCAATTTTCTTAATAAAAATTACCTGGATGAAAAATCAAATATAAGAACAAACGATTTTCATCAGACTGAATATAATCCTAAAGTCTTTGCTATCGGTGACGCGCTCAAGTGCGCGTTGTTTACTAACGCTATTGCAGACGGTAAAAATGCCGCGCAAAACATAGACAGGTTTTTGCATAACCAAAAGCTGTCGGCGCCCAAACGCAAATCTATGATACCCGAGGATAGAATTAAATCGGAATATTACGAATGCTACCAGCCTACCTGTGATAATGAACAAAACCGCTGCTTAAGCTGCGGTTATTGCAGAGATTGCGGGCTTTGTAAAGACAGCTGCCCTAACGGCGCTATTTCAAGAATAGAAAAACCTGACGGCAAATTCGAATACCTTAGCGATGATGACAAATGTATCGGCTGCGGTATTTGTGAAGGATTATGCCCTTGCGGTATCTGGGAAATGCAGTTTAATTTTTAACGACCTTAAGTTTTGTAAACTTGTTTTTTTTAAGAAAGATTTTTAGCGGAATTTATATTCTGATTTTAAAAAGTATACAAAACTAAAATGTTTTTTATGTTTTTTGAAGTTCTTTTTTACATTTTTGTTGCACAATTCTTAAAAATCCGGGCTTTGCAAAAAATGGATGAGTATAAACCTTTGACAGTGGCGGTAAAAATAGTATTATTATTATTGTATTTATTGCACAAAAAATTTAAGAATAGGAGATATTATGCAGGCAAAATTTATACCGGAACACAGCAAACTTTTAACAAAAAAAGAAATTAAAAGTATTATCGCTGAAAATAATATAGAGTTTATCAGACTTCAGTTTTGTGACCTGAACGGTGCCGTTAAAAATTTGGCAGTGCCTGCAACTCAGATTGATAAGGTTTTAAACAATGAAGTTATGTTAGACGGCTCTTCCATCAAAGGTTTTAGAAGTATTGAAACTTCGGATATGTATTTTTATCCTGATTTGTCAACTTTTGCCATTTTACCTTGGCGCGGTACGGAAAGCTCTAACGTAGCAAGAATTATTTGTGATATACATAATCAGGACGGAACACCTTTTGAAGGCTGCCCCAGATGCAATCTTAAGCGTGTAATTGCAAAGGCAAAAGCGCTTGGTTATGAAATGAACGTTGGACCCGAAGCTGAATTCTTCATATTTAAAAAAGATGCATGCGGAGAAGCGACAACCATTCCTCATGACGATGCGGGTTATTATGATACCGCGCCTTACGATTTGGGCGAAAATTTTCGTGCTGATATGGTCAAAACCCTTACAAAAATGGGGTTTGAAATTGAAGCAAGTCATCATGAAGTTTCACAAGGACAGCATGAAATTGACTTCAAATATTCAAATGCGCTTACTACCGCCGATAACATTGTTACTTTTAAATACGCGGTAAAAGCAATGGCAGGTAAACATAATCTGCACGCTACTTTTATGCCGAAGCCTATTTTTGGTATAAACGGTTCAGGCATGCACTGCAATATTTCCCTGTTTAAAGACGGTGAAAATTTATTCTACAACGCGGACAGAACTTACCAACTGTCAAAAGAAGCGCTGTATACTATAGGCGGTTTGTTAAAACACGTAAAAGCGTTTACTTCTGTTACCAATCCGTTGGTTAACAGCTATAAAAGATTGGTTCCGGGCTACGAAGCTCCTGTTTATCTTGCATGGTCATTGGCTAACCGCTCCGCACTTATCCGTGTACCTGCAAAACGCGGCAATGCAACAAGAGTAGAGTTGCGCTCTCCCGACCCTTCTTGCAATCCGTATTTAGCTTTAGCGGTTCTTATTGAAGCTGCTATGGACGGCATTAAAAATAAAATCGAGCCGCCGCTTCAGGTTGAAGAAAATATCTACGATATGACACCTAAAGAACTTAAACGCAACAAAATTAATTCGCTCCCGGGCAGTTTATTTGAAGCTATTGAATTAACCGAAAAAAGTGAATTAGTGAAAGAAGCCTTGGGCGCGCATATTTTTCATGAGTTTTTGGCTACAAAACGCAGAGAATGGGATAAATACAGAACCTATGTTTCTCCGCTCGAACTTGATATGTATTTAAAAGCGTATTAAGCTTGGACACTGAAAATTGCTTGTTATATTATTAAATTATGCAAGCAGATAACATAAAAAATTTAACTTCTATAATAGAGCAGGACCTTGCGCAGGGTAATCTTTCGCCGCAGGAAAAGCTTGATACGGTAAGAAAGTTAAAACCTTTGCTTCAAAAAGGCTCGATAGTTTTAGCGCAAACAAACCCTACTCCGGGCGACCTCAAAGGCAATGCTCAAAAAGCTATGCGCTATATTGACTGGGCAGCTGCGATAGAGGCTGCTGCTGTTGTTTTTCCCGAAATGTTCTTAATCGGCTATCCGATAGGGGATTTTATAGACAAATTCCCTGTTATTGTCGAAGAAAATATGCAATGGCTTGAAGCTTTGGCGGCAAAGACGTCCTCGACAAAAGTCATTATAGGTTTTGCCCAAAAAAATCCCGAAAAAACAGGTAAAAAATATTATAATGCCATAGCCGTTCTTTCAAACGGCAAGATTGAAAAAATCATAAGAAAATCGCTTTTGCCTAACTATAGCGAATTTAATGATTACAGACACTTTGAGCCTGCACCGGTTGACCCTGATTCAAGGATAATTGACCTTAACGGGGTGAAAACGGGTATTATTGTTTGCGAAGACGGCTGGAATGATGATGAGTTTTTTGAACATAATTTGTACGCTGATGACCCCGTAAAGGAACTGATGTTAAAGCATAAACCAGGTTTGTTAATTAACTGCTCCTCTTCAATTACAAGAGCCAAAAAAGAGCAGCTAAAGCATAATATGCTCTCTTTTGTGTCGAAAAAATATAATTGCCCATTGATTTATGTTAATCAAACAGGCTCAAACGACGGTATTACTTTTGACGGTGCAAGCAGAATGTACAATGCCAAAGGTGAACTAAAAGTAAGAGCCAAGTACTTTGAAGAGCAGTTTTTAATCGTTAACCCTGCTTCAGATGAAGAAAATATTTTCCCGCTGCCAAAAGGACTTGAAAAAACACTTACTTCGCAAAAAGCATTTACTCTTGACCACGAGCCTGACCTAGAGAGAACGTATTTAACGATAACCGGTGCCGTTCGCGATTACTTTAACAAGACAGGATTCAAACGTGCCGTCTTGGGTCTGTCAGGGGGCTTAGATTCTACCGTTTGTGCTGTGCTTTTGGCTGATGCTATAGGGGCAGAAAATGTTTTCGGGCTTAGCATGCCGTCAAAATTAACCAGCGATTTAAGCAAAAGCGATGCGCAGGAACTTGCACGAAATCTTAAAATCAACTTCCTTGAAACCCCTGTCAAAGATATGGTTGACTTGACCAAAAATCATTTTGAAAAAGTTTTTGAACAGGTGCAAACAAAATGGGATGTCAGATACAAAGAATCTTTTACCATGGATAATATTCAGGCACGCTCAAGAGCGTTGATATTATGGGGTATTGCAAACGAATTTCAGGCTTGTTTGCCTATAGCTACTTCTGATAAATCAGAGCTTTATATGGGTTATGCAACCATAAACGGTGATATGTCAGGGGGATTTGCTCCTATAGCTGATGTTTGTAAAACCAAGCTTTTTGCGCTTGCCAAATGGATGAACGAGAACCGAGAAGAAAAAAACGCTATTCCCTTGTCTGTTATCAACAAACGACCTTGCGCCGAACTTGCCGTTAACCCCCTTACAAACAAAATTCTTTTAGCGGAAGAAGCGCTTATGCCTTATGAATTTTTAGATGAGGTGATTTGGCGGGTTGAGAACCTCAACCAGTCTATGGATGAGATGATGGAAGCAGCCTTTTTGCATGAGGCAAAGGAGAATATTTCAAAAGAGCAAAAATCCCAATGGCTCGAAAAATTCTTTTCAAGAATGTCCAAAGCAATATTCAAATGGGGGCTTATGCCGCCTTATCCTATTGTTGACGCCCGCTCTATTAATAGATATGAATATTCCCAGCCTGTTGTTTCGTCAAAAATTCAATATAAACATTCCTCTATTGAAGAGAAAATACAGGCATTAAGCTGATTTTTAGACATCGATTTAATAGTTTAGTTTTCATCCGTAAACTTCAACTTGATAGTTAAAATATTTTGCCTGTCTTTGAATTCATAACCCATAAAATCCATAGAATTTTTAACGATAAATATCCCCAAGCCGCCGACAGGACGTTCTTCTGCCGAAAGTGTAATATCTGGCGGCGCTTGCTCGAGCGGATTGTAAGGAGTACCCGAATCCGTGAAGGTTACTTCTATTTCATTGCCTTTATTGATTTTGAAGCTGATTTCGACATCGCCTTCTTTAGGCGGATAAGCATAAGTCGAAATATTTACAAAGATTTCTTCAATTGCAACATTTAATTTTGTTCTGTGGTAATGAGGCACGTCAGCATCTTCGCACATAGCCTCCACCCACTCCAAAACATTTTTAAATTTCGCAATGTCTGCAGGGAGTAAAAAAGTCTTAACCCCGTTGAATGATTTTTCTTTTATTTCTTTCATATTAACAGCTCTTGCTCCTTTGTACTCAAATGCAAGCATTGTAATATCATCAGTTTGGACCTCGTCGTCTGCAAAGCTTTCCACATCTGATTTTACTTCAGCCAGGATATTCTCAACATTTATTTCCTCTGTTTTGTTCAACGTATTCAATAGTCTTTGTTCGCCATAAAATTCTTGCGCTGTATTCATAGCTTCTGTTATGCCGTCCGTATACAGAAATATAAAATCTCCGCTATTAAGCTTATCTTCGCCGCTTTTATATTGAAAATCATTCATAGCGCCCGCAACAAGGTTCGCTTCGGGTTTTAAATATTCAAATTTGCCGTTGACCCGTTTAATCAGCGGCGGATTATGTCCTGCGTTTACGTAAGATAATTTGCCTGTCGAAAGCTCTAAAACGCACAAAAAGATAGTTACAAAAAATCCCTGTTCATTGGTTTTAAATATTTTATTATTTACTCTTGTCATAACTTCATCAAGCGACAATCCCGATTTAGCTATGTTTTTAAGCAGTGTTTTAGTATTCATCATAAACAAAGCCGCAGGAATGCCTTTGCCTGAAACATCGGCAATCAAAAACGCGAAATGGTCTGAATCTATAAAAAAGAAATCGTAAAAATCACCGCCGACTTCTTTGGCTGTTTGCATTGAAGCAAAAATTGCAAATTCGGTACGGCTGGGATACGGAGGAAATACGCTTGGTAAAACAGAGTTTTGGATTGACTTTGCAATGTTAAGCTCTGATTCTATTCTTTTTTGTTCCGCAGTTATGTTATTAAGGTTCGTTATATACTCTTTAATATCTTTTGTCATTTTGTTAAACGATGAGGCCAGCTCGGCAAACTCTTGAGGTTCATCAATCTTCATTTGAACTTCCAGGTCGCCGTTGCCGATTTGTTCAGCTGTTTTTACAAGGTAATCTATGGGTTTATTAACATTTTTGGTCAGAATAACATATATTATTAATACAATAATAAATATTGTAAATAAAATCAAAGCCAGCATTAACTTTAAGTGGTGTGTTATGTCGCCGTAAAGTTCCGATAAAGGAACATTAACTACAAGCAGCATATCGTTATCTAAAATTTTAACAAACGTCATATAATCAATGCGGTTATATTTAAAAGTATCGCCTGTCTCAAGTTCAGGGCTGTACCAGGTAATATCTGTCAGGGATTTGCCGACAAAATTCCCTTCCTCATTTTTCGCTGTTAGGGCAAGTATAAAACCGCTGTCTTTATCCGCAAAAAGCGCAAAGCTGTTCGGTGTGGGTTTCAGTTCCGAAACTTTTTTGATTATATTATCAAGCTTCCAATCTACGGTTGACATTCCGATCAAATTATTATCGTTGTCAAATATTCCTGCCCCTATTGTGGTCATAAGTGCATGAGTACCGGTCTGGTCAAAGTATGGCGGAGTCCAGGAAACATCCAGCCCGTCCTGAATTTCTTTTTTTATGGAGGTATACCACATTTGAGTAAAGTAGTTGTACTGCTCTGCTGCAAAACTCGGGTCAACAACAACTTCTTTGTCGTTATGAAAAGCATAAGCACAAACCCTCTCTTTTGAAGGGTTTATTTTATAAGGTTCAAACCATACCCCCCCGCCTACGGCAAGGTTGTTGTTTTCAAAATTCTTTTTCACTAAAAAATCCAACAAATCCTGATTATTTTTATCGGATTTATAAAGGATTTTGCCCATCAAAGCCAAATCCTTTGCATTTTCCTGCAATTGTCCTATTGATTTATTAACCTGTTCGCTGAAATAAGCCACAGCTATATCACACATCTGTGCTCTTTCATGCTTATTGTTATTGTAAACATTAGAAGCCAGGAGCAAAACAAGCACACTTAAAACCAGAAGCGTTGCAAGAGTTATTAAAATAATTTTGGCTTTTAGAGTTCTAAGCATTTTCAATAGTTAAAATATTTGTAAATCCTGTTATTTCAAAAATATCCATAATATTGTCGTTAACGTTCATTAATTTCATCGTGCCGCCTTTTGCATTCATTTTTTTCTGCAATTCAAGTACAATCCTCAACCCCAGGCTTGAAAGATATTCAACGTACGTAAAATCGAGTATTAATTCTTTTACTTCATCAGTTATGGCTTTGTTGACTTCAAATTCAAAAGTGGGAGTGTTAAGCATATCAATCCTGCCTCTTGCAAGTACTGTCAATACAGGTCCTATTTGTTTTACAGATAATTCCATTTATAAACTCCTTTTTATTCATAACCTTAGATTTGAAATCTTAGTATTATTTTGACAAATTTTAGATATGCTTGTCAACTAAAAAAGTTAACAAGCAAACTAATGAAATGAATTTAAAAAAGTAATATTCACTAAATAAAGATTTCTATAACTAAAATCTCTTTACATAACTTATTATATTTAACTTTTTGACTACTATGTTTGTATAATAGATAGTGAAGAATATTATTTCAGAGGAAGAGTATTGTCTTTAGCAATTTATCCGGGGAGCTTTGACCCTATTACAAAAGGGCATATAGACGTATTAAAAAAAGCCGTCAAAATTTTTGACAGGGTAATTATTGCCGTAAGCGTGCATCCCGCAAAGCATGCTTTTATCGATACACAAACAAGGGTTGAGTTAATCAAGGAATCGGTAAAAGAGATAAAAAATGTTGAAGTAGACTCTTTTGAAGGATTGACCGTGAATTATGCCAAATTGAAAGGTGCAAAGGCAATAATAAGAGGGCTTAGAGCCGTTAGTGATTTTGAATATGAAATGCAAATGGCGCAAATGAACAACAACTTATGTGATGAAGTGGAAACAGTGTTTTTAGTCCCAAAATCAAAATACAATTTCATTGCATCAAGCACGGTCAAAGAGGTATCAAGACTCGGCGGGGATATAGAAAAATTTGTAACCGAGCCTGTTAAAAAGTATTTAGTAAATTATAATAACAGAGGTGAATTATGAGCATTAATAGCGTAAACAACTTACTTAACTACATGGAATCCACATTAGAAAAAAGCAAAACCATTCCTTTAACTTCTTATGTAGTGGTTGATAAAGAAGACTTGTTTGACTTGATAGACAAGGTAAGAAGCGTACTCCCGAAAGAAATTCAGGAAGCAAACTCCATCATTAAAAGAAAAGATGAAATCAACAGAGAAGCCCAAACAACGGCGGAAGAAATCATATCGGAAGCTAAAAAAGAAGCTATCAGAAGAATTGACCAGCATGAAATCCTTGAAGGAGTGAAAACCGAAGCTGAGAAGATTAAAGAAGAAACAATTTCAGAAAGAGATATCATCAGAGAAAAAACCATTGCCGAATGCATGAAATTGAAAAAACAGGTCATAACAGAAGTTATTGCAATAAGAGAAGGTGCGGACAGATATGCCCAGAGCGTCTTTGGCAGGCTTGTCGATGATATGCAGGAGCTGCAGGCTATTGTTTCAGCCGGGCAAAACCAATTAGGCAAATTGAAAGATAATTCAGAGCAGCAAATCGCTTATTATAAATCGATTTATGATTCAGGCGATTTAACACTTTCTCAACAAGAAGGCTGATTTTATGAAAATACTCGTTATAAACGGTCCAAACCTAAATCTTTTAGGCACAAGAGAAAAAGACACTTACGGAACAATTACACTTTCGCAAATCAATGAGAATATTTCTGATTTAGCCAAACATTTGTACACAGCGGTAGATTTTTTCCAATCCAATACCGAAGGTGAAATTGTAGACAAAATTCAAAAAGCCAAAGGGCTTTATGACGGTATTATTATAAACCCTGCCGCTTATACCCATACCAGTATTGCCTTGCGAGATGCCGTATTGGCGGTTGAAATTCCGACGATTGAGGTACATCTATCTAATATTCATGCACGGGAAGAATTCAGAAAAACTTCTTACCTTGCGCCGGTGTGCATAGGGCAAATTTCGGGATTTAAAGATGAAGGCTATTATCTTGCTTTAAGAGCAATGGTTAAGCATCTTTCTAAATAATATTTTCGGAGCATCATGAACAACCTGTTACTTTTCAAAAATAGAGCTCAACAACTTCGCGATGAAATAAATTTGCATAATAAACTTTATTATGAAGAGAATTCCCCGCAAATTTCAGACAGCGAATACGATGCCCTCTTCAGGGAACTGAAAGAGCTTGAAAATACTTACCCTGAATTAATTCTCCCAAACAGCCCCACCCAAAAAGTAGGCTCATCTTTATCAGAAGGATTTGTGCAGGTAAAACACAAGTACAGACTTTACAGTCTTGATAATTCAAATAATTATGAAGAGTTAAAAGCGTGGTATGAGCGGGTATTAAAGGCGCTGAATGTAACACATGCAGAAATGGTCTGCGAGCTTAAAATAGACGGGCTTGCAATGGCATTAAGCTATGATAAAGGCAAATTTACCAAAGGCGTAACAAGAGGCGACGGTATTACAGGCGAGGATATTACAAATAACTTAAAGACTATAAAGGCTATCCCTGAAAATATCAACTACCATGAGCGCTTAGAAGTCCGCGGCGAAGTTTTTATGCCTGTATCGGCGTTTAATAAATTAAACCAAAACCAAAAAGAACAAGGCAAACAGCTTTTTGCAAACCCCAGAAACGCGGCGAGCGGTTCTGTAAGACAGCTTGATTCAAGAATTACACGGGAGAGAGAGTTGTCATTTTTTACATATACAGGCATTTTAGACCGTCCCGACCCATCGCTAAGAACGCATTGGGAAACACTGGAAATGCTGAAAAGTTTAGGTTTTAACGTCAATCCCGCCTGCAAAATCTGCCAAAATATCGATGAAGTCATATCATACTGCGATAATTGGGAAGCTAAACGCGCGCAGCTTGACTATGCAACAGACGGTGTGGTTGTAAAAATCAACAGTTTAGGCTGTCAGGAAGAACTGGGTTATACGGCGCGTGCGCCAAAATGGGCAACCGCTTTTAAATTTAAACCTGAAGAAGCCGTCGTGAAACTGCTTGATATAGAAATCAACGTGGGTAGGACAGGCGCAATTACCCCCGTTGGCATTTTAGAACCGGTAAAACTTGCCGGTACAACCGTTTCGCGTGCAAGCCTTCATAACGCTCAAGAGATAGAGCGGCTTGATGTGAGAATAGGTGATTATGTCTGGGTAAAAAAAGCAGCGGAAATTATCCCCAAAATTATAAAAGTGGAACTTTCCAAACGTCCCGAAGGAACAAAGCCGTACATTTTTCCCGAAGTCTGCCCATCTTGCGGCGCACCTGTTATGAAAGAAGAGGGCGAAGTTATACAGTATTGTTCAAACCAAACAGACTGTCCCGCAATTTTAAAAGGCAGGCTCAAATATTGGGCAAGCAAAGACGGACTTGATATTGACGGGCTGGGCGAAAGCATAGCCGAGCAGATTTTTGACTTGGGATTAGCCCGAAATTATGCTGATTTATATTACCTGAGTGTCGAGGATTTACTCAAACTGGATAAAATAGCCGAAAAATCCGCCCAAAATATTTATAATTCCATTCAAAAATCAAAAGACTGCGAGTTTGCAAAATTTATAAGCGCACTCGGGATAAAATTCGTAGGCAGCGAAACAGCCCAAATTATAGCAAACAGCGCAAAAAGCTTTGACAGACTAAAATCCATGTCGACGGAAGAACTGGCGGATATAGACGGTGTGGGTATAAAAATAGCAAAAAGTATGGTAGAATATTTTCACAACTTTAAAAATATAGAAACCTTAAATAAACTTTTTGCCTCGGGCTTTAAGATAAAAAATACCGTACAAAATATCCCTGCTACCGAATTAACCGGGAAAACATTTGTATTTACCGGAACTTTAAGCGAAATGAACCGCAGCGAAGCTTCTGATATTGTAAAAGCGCTGGGTGCGGCTACAGCAGGTTCCGTAAGCAAAAAGACCGATTACGTAGTAAGCGGTGAAGATTCAGGGTCCAAATTAGAAAAGGCCCAAAAATTAGGTGTTACAATACTTGATGAACACGAATTTTTACAATTAATTGAACAAACAAAAAGGACGTCAAATGAGCAAAAACTTTAAAATAATACAAATCTCAGGTATTCCGGGACTGCTGTTTATAATGTTTATTTTTATGTGTTTAGCATACGGGTTTGTAGTGTTCCCTGCCATGGGATTGAAGTACCTGTGGAACGAATTTCTGCATACCGGACTGTCATTGCCTGTTATAAGTTTGTTTCAGGCGTTCCTGCTTTGGGCAGCTTTTGTCATAATGTTTTTTTTAATTTTGAGAAACAAAGTATCCATAAAGTTTAACAACTCAGACGAATTAAACGAAGAACACTGTAAAAATATTATTAACCGTTTAGAACTTGAATCAAAGGAGCCAAACGATGAAAATGTCCAATAAAATTTTAATTGCACTGTTTGTATTTCTTGTTGCCATCGGCACATTGGGAATAAATTATAAAACTTTTGCCAATTCAGCTGAAAACGGAAAAATTTCATCGACGGCAAAAGAAGAAAAATCCATAGCGCCTGATACCGTGTATGTAACTTTTAGCGTTATAACCAATGATAAAAACAGCGAAACAGCCGTAAGTCTGAACAACAAAAAAACAACACAAATGATTAACGCGTTGAAAAAATCTTTAACCCCTGATGAAACTGTTAAAACAAGCGCATATTCGCTAAACCCTAATTATGAGTACAACAATATAACCAAAAAAAATATGTTCAAAGATTACGAGGTAAAAAACAACGTAAATTTGAAACTTAAAGATATCAATAAAGTAGGCAAGCTAATTGATATAGCAGTGAAAAACGGAGCAAATAATGTAGACAATCTGGTCTTTACATTGGAAAACACAGATGCTGTTTGCAATCAATTAACAGCTCAAGCAGCTCAAAAAGCGAGAAAAAACGCCGAAGCTCTGCTTAATTCACTGGGAATGAAAATAGTAAATGTAGCAAATATTTCCTATAACTGTTCGAATTTGGTACCGCGTGCGGTTTATGCAGACAACTTTATGAGCATGAAAGCCGCAGGCAGCGAAGCGGACTCTACTCCTGTAACAATAGAAGCGGGAGAAATTAAAATTACAGCAACAGTAACTATAACTTTTAACATAAAATAAAAATCATACGTTTAAATGTTTTTGGTCAATGGCGGTCAAAAACGCTTGTACAAAAAATTTTTTTCTATTATTATTAAAACAGAGGTTAGGTTAAACAATTTTTAATTTCACTAAAATGGAGGACATAAAAAATGTTAGCAACAGAAATTTCAATCGAAATTAACGCAATCGGCGAAGACGCAGGACGTATTTTTGAATACATCTCAGATAAAGGTGATTGCACAATGGCGGCTTTGAAAAAAGATCTTAAAATGACCGGTGATAGTGCCGCATTAGCACTGGGCTGGTTAGCCAGAGAAGGTAGAATTGATATGAGAAGAAAAGGTACTTCTACCAGAATTTACATTGTATAATGTAACTAGAAATGTTGAAAAGAAGCTTGGAAACAGGCTTCTTTTTTTTTAGCACAAATAAAAAATATTAAACTTTACTCTGATTAAATTCTTTCTCATCTCTGTAATAATGAGGTCTGTAACATAATTATTATGGGGAATTTGTTATGTTTTTCGATAAAGACAAACAAAATAATACCGAAACAAAAGATATTTTTGTAAAATCAACTAACAAAGATACCTCAGCTAATCCTTTTAAAAATCCTGACAGAAATTTTTTTATAATATTTGAAAAGTTGAAGAAGGAAGCAGAACGATTAGATAATTCGGCTTGTAAAAATACATATATATGGATAGAGAAATTTAAGGAAGATAATTATTAATTGCCCGTTTGGAAATCCATTATTCTAATGCGAATATTATGTGCTTGGTATATTTTTTTATAATCTCAATATACAATATACTTAAAGCAGGTATAGAATTGGGATAAAAAAATGGAAAACAAAGACATAATTTATGGCAAAAACGCAGTAGAAGGGCTGTTTTTATCAGAAAAAACCGACAGAATAAATAAAATAATAATCACAGAACATGCAAAAAAAGACCCGAAAATTAAAAATATCCTCAAGTTAGCGTCAGATAACAGAATTCCTGTACAAATTGCGCCGAAAGAAAAACTTTCTTCCATGACGGAGCAATCACATCAGGGAATAATTGCTGTAGTCGCACCCATCAGTTATACGGATTTCGATGATTTTGCAGCCTTGCTCAAGGGCAGGGAAAAATCACTGGTAATCCTTCTGGACGGTGTAGAAGACCCGCATAATCTCGGGGCAATTATAAGGAGTGCAAAATGTGCAGGAGCGCAAGGGGTAATTATTCCTAAAAGGAGAACCTCTCTTGTAACCTCGGTAGTAGAGAAATGTTCCGCAGGAGCAGTTTCACAGCTTCCGATAGTACAAGTATCCAACCTTAACAATGCGATAGACGATTTAAAAAAAATCGGCTTTTGGGTTTACGGAGCGGAAGCATCGGGAAGCGAAAACTACTTTGATGTACGCTATGATACCAATACCGCCTTTATTCTCGGTGGTGAAAATCAGGGAATAAGCCGGCTTAGTGCAAAAAAATGTGATGTGCTGATAAAAATACCAATGCCGGGAGAATTCAACTCTCTAAATGTTTCTAATGCAGCTGCTATACTAATGTTTGAGTTTGTCCGCCAACAAATTAACGTAAAAAAACGTTAAAATCATCAAAATCGTGTAGTAAAAAAACTACAACATGGTATAGAATAAGGAGGAGTACAAATGCAACAAAAAGGTTTAGCATTAGAGATGTCTGATGAACAAAAAAAATCCAAATCGAAAATATCTTCCTTAGATGACGACAATGATTCAAATGATATAGATATAGATTTTGAACAATTTGAAGAAGAACTCGAAGGTCCTGCAAGTACTCAAGTATCAGAGCTTGATTACTCATTGGGCTTTAGCGATGACTCTGTAAAAATTTACCTGCAGCAAATAGGTAAAATCTCTCTTCTTACGCAAGAACAGGAGGTAGAATTTGCCAGACGTATTCAGGAAAAAAATGACAAGGTTGCAAAAAACAAACTTATCAGGGCTAACCTAAGACTTGTTGTAAGCATTGCCAAAAAATACATAGGCAGGGGCTTAACTTTCCTTGATTTAATTCAGGAAGGCAACGTAGGGCTTATTAAGGCCGCGGAAAAGTTTGATTATTCAAAGGGCTACAAATTCAGCACTTATGCAACCTGGTGGATACAGCAGGCAATAACAAGAGGCATCGCCGACAAATCAAGAACCATCAGACTTCCTGTACACATGATAGAAACTTTAGGCAAAATAAAAAAAGTTTCAAAAGACTTAAAATTATACTTAAATCGTACCCCCACCAAAGAAGAAATCGCGGAAAAACTCGATATGCCGCTTTCTAAATTAAGGTACGTGATACGCTCGGCTCAAGGCACGATAAGTATCGAAACACCTATTAACCAAAAAGAAGAAACTGCAAAAATCGCCGATATTTTAATCGACGAAGCCTCAATAGCTCCCGAATCTCAAGTAACGCAAGACAATCTTTTAAATGAAGTTCAGGGAATGCTCAGTAAATTAAGCCAAAAAGAACGAGATATTCTTATTTTAAGATTTGGGCTTGATGATGACGGACAGAAAAAAACTCTTGAAGAAATAGGCGCAAAATACAGTGTTTCAAGAGAAAGGGTCCGACAAATAGAAAACAGGGCAATTTGCAAACTTAAAAAGTTATGTAAAAATAACATAGAAGCCAAAGGCTTAAAAAATTACTTAGATCAAAATTAGAAAAAACAGACAGTCTTAACAAGAACGCCGCTTGAGTATTCGAGCGGCGTTCGCAATTAAAATAATAGCCTCTTTTGGCATTTAGCTTTATAATTATTATATGAACAAAGACTTGAATTATCTATGCATATTCGGCGGCGGAGCAGTCAGAGGTTACGCGTATATAGGGGTGCAAAGAGCCTTTGAAGAGCTTGGTATTGTACCGAAGATGTATGCAGGCTCCTCGGTTGGCGCTATATTAAGCGCTTTTCTTGCAGCAGGGGCAACCGGTCAAGACCTGTATGATATTTTTTCGGAAGTTAATTACGAGCTTTTCAGAGATATCAACTTAAGCTTCTCACCGACTTTTTCAATAAGCAAAGGCGGGGTGCTTTTAGACTGGTTAAGAAACAATCTTGAGAAAATTTTTTATAAAGAAAATTATATAAAAGACGAAAACTCTCCGATATGCTTCAAAGACCTTGAAAAAGACTTGTTAATTATAACCACCGATATAAAAAATTCCAAACCCTTTATATTTTCAAAATTCCACACCCCTGATTTTGAAGTAGCCGAAGCGATAAGGATTTCAGGCAGTATGCCCGGGCTTTTGACCCCTGTTGAACACGAAGAAAAATTACTCACAGACGGCGATTTATTAAAAAGCAACCCTCTTTGGAAACTCGACAAGTCTTTATGCCCCGAAAACTTGCGAATACTTGAATTCAGACTTGAAGGCGGCAAATATAACAAAATAAGCTCCGTATTCGGGTTTTTCAACACTCTTTACAATACAATCACTAACTGCTCTACTGATTTTGTGATGGGATTATACGCCAAACAAGACAAGTTCGATTATATAAAAATAGACACCGAAGATATTCTGCTTGTTAATTTTAATCTGTCTACACCTGAAAAACAAAAGCTCATAGACATAGGCTACACAACAACAATGGAGTTTTTCAACAAGACACTTCCCGCAAAAAGAACTTTGATTTATGAAGATTATAAAGCTTTAATCACACTTACGGGTCAATTAAAGGACTTTTTATCGGGCAATAAACTTACCCAAACAAAAAATACCCTTGGAGAAATTTTTATGCTTTTAAATTCTCAGGATTTGAAAATTGATATTGAAATTTATCAGCAGCTTACAGACTTTAAAAATTTATTTCTAAAATCACGGGCAAAAGGCTTTTTTGGCAATGATATTTTAAAAGATAAAGATAAGCTCAGGCAAAAACTCCTTATTTTAAAAAAGGAGTTAGACACTAAACATAAAGAGTTTGAAAAATATTTTCATCTTCAGTAACGTTATACACATCAATCATTGTCATTATAATCAATCAGCATGCTGTTTAACTTATCAGAGGTTATAACCAAATATTCAGATAATATGTCAATAAAACCCAATTCCAAACTTTCTGATTTATGATAACCGCAATAATCTTTAAGAATAGAACTAAACACAAAAACACTTTCTGACAAAAACTTTAAATCTTCAATATAAATAATATCTTTAGACATATTTACTCCTCGGGTTTCGTTCTTAAATAAGAACGATATGTTCTAATATTAGTACAATAATATGTAATTATGCAAGAGAATAAACAAATTTTAAAAAATACATTGGCAAAACAGATTAAAATTCTTAGAAAGAAATCAAAAAAGTCTATAAGTTTACTTTCTGATGAAGTAAATTTATCAAAATCCATTTGGTCAGATTTAGAAAAAGGTGTAAAAGACCCTCAATTTTCCACATTATGGCGCATATCCGAAAGCTTAAACATTCCTTTATCAAAGATTATTGCAGCAATTGAAAAAGAGTTAAAAAATTCTATAAGTTTTATTGAAGATTAAGAAAAATGGACAGGCAATTTGTGAGATAGCTATCTTATAAAATTCGTCCAGATTTTTTCTTCGGCTTCAGGCGGATTAATATCAGCATTTTTGCCTGCTTCAATGCATTTTAACATCCAAGCCATGTTCTTGCCCAAAGTCCGCATAATTTGCACACCTTCTTCGTCTTTGTAAACATCTTCAGGCGAACTGCCATGTACCATATTCCAATAACATGAAGGAACAACAGGCATATTATTAATCGTAAAATGCTTATTAATCACATCCAAAGCAGCGGTTGTGCCTGCACGTCTTGCTGAAACAACAGCTGCCGCAGGTTTGTACCTCAATGCATGCCCGCCTGCAAAAAATACCCTGTTCATAACAGATAGTATTCTTCCCGTCGGGTGAGCGTAATAAACGGGCGAACCAAAAACAAACCCGTCAGCTTCTTTTGCTTTTTCAATCAGAATATTTACAATATCACCATCAAAGACACACTTGCCTGTAGAGTTTTTTCTGCAAACATAACATGCAACGCAATCAGCAACGGGTGCGGCGCCCAATTGAACAATTTCGGTTTCTATTCCTTCAGCGTTAAGCGCTTTTGCCACTTCGCCCAGCGCAGTAAATGTGCAGCCGTCGGGTTTCGCGCTGCTGTTTATTAACAATACTTTCATATAACCCCCTGTGTTTCAGGTTTTCCATAACAATAACGTAGAGCCATCATAACATTTTTTCGGTTTTTTTGCCATTAAGCAATCCGCTGTATTTAAGTCTTGCTATATAACGCTTTTATTTGTTATATAATTTTAATTAAAATACAGCTATATAAGGTAAAGTAAATGTCTGACAAATTAACCGGAAACGAATTAAGGAAAAAATACATAGATTTCTTTGTAAAAAAGCACAATCATTTGCAATATAAAAGTTCAAGCTTAATCCCTGATAATCCTACCGTGCTTTTAACAACAGCAGGAATGCTGCAATTTGTACCGATGTTTTTGGGTTATGAAGAACCGCCAAACCCGCCAAGAATCGCAACCGTACAAAAATGCGCAAGAGCCGGCGGCAAAGATTCAGACATAGAAAATGTAGGCAGAACTCCACGTCATCACACTTTTTTTGAAATGCTCGGCAATTTCAGCTTTGGCGATTATTTCAAAGAGGAAATTATTCCATGGGCATGGGATTTTGTAATAAATGAAATAAAGCTTGATGTAGAAAGGCTGTGGATTACGGTTTTTGAAACAGACGATGAAGCTGTTGAGATATGGAAAAAAACAGGAGTCAGACCCGAGCGGATATTAAAAAAAGGCAAAAAGGATAATTTTTGGGGACCTGCGGGTGCTTCAGGACCTTGCGGACCCTGCAGCGAAATTCACTATGATTTAGGTGCGGAATATGCCTGCTGTGATAATTGCGGCATTGATACCTGCGAATGCGACAGGTTTGTTGAAATTTGGAATTTGGTATTTACCGAATTGAATCAGGACGAAGAAGGCAACCTGACCCCGTTAGCTAAGAAAAATGTTGATACCGGAATGGGCTTAGAGCGTGTAACAATGGTTGTAAACGGTGTAACCTCAACTTTTGACACAGACCTTTTGCAGCCGATTTTGAAAAAAGTCTGTGAGCTTTCCTCTAAAGAATATAAAAAAGACCCCAAAACCGACATCAGTATTCGTATCATCACAGACCATGCACGCTGCGTATCGTTTATGATTGCAGACGGATTAACCCCGAGCAATGAGGGACGCGGCTATGTAGAGCGTATGATTTTAAGGCGGGCGCTGCGCCATGGCAAAATTTTAGGATTGGAGCTGCCGTTCCTTTACAAAATAGTGGATACGGTTGTAGATAGCTATAAAGAAACATATCCGGAACTTGCACGAAACCGTGATAAGATAATTTCCGTTATCAAAGCGGAAGAAGAACGCTTCAAACAGACGCTTGATAAGGGTGAACTACTTTTGTCCCAGCTTATTGAAGAAGCCAAGCAGAAAAAAGACAAAACTATTTCGGGTGCTGATGCGTTTAAACTTTATGATACTTTTGGGTTTCCTATGGAGTTAACTTTGGAAACCGCATTAGAACAAGGGCTAAAAGTTGATGAAGCAGGCTTTAAAAAAGAAATGGACGAACAAAAAGAGCGCGCCAAAGCTGCTCATACCAAAATCAGCCTCACACAAAATCTTATTTTCGTTGATATTTTGAAAAAATACGGCGAAACAGACTTCAAGGGCTATGAAACCAATCGGATTGAAGGGGCTAAAGTAGTTGCAATAGTAAAAGACAGCGTGGAAACCGATGGAGCCGTCATAGGTGATGAGGTTGATATCATTCTTGATAGAACCCCTCTTTATGCCGAATCAGGCGGGCAAACAGGCGACAGCGGCATTATATCAAACGAAAATGTTAAAATTGAAGTGGTCGATACAATCAAACTGGACAACCTTTTTATCCACAAAGCAAAAATCACGGAAGGTTCAATCAAAACAGGAGATAAAGTTTGTGCAGAAGTTGACAACCTATTGAGAAAGCAAATAAAAGCCCACCATACACTTGCACACCTTTTGCAAGCTGCCTTGGTAAGAACTTTGGGCAGCGAAGTTCATCAGGCAGGCTCTCAGGTTGACTCTTTTAGAACAAGGTTCGACTTTAACTTTGACAGAGGGCTGAGCGAAGATGAACTTGCCCAAATAGAAGATTTGATGAACGAATGGATTAACCTCGGGTTCGATTGCACAACGCGGATTATGTCGGTCGAAGACGCCAAAAAATCAGGCGCGACCGCTCTTTTTGATGAAAAATACGCTGCTGATGTCAGAGTGGTAAGCGTTGGTGATGTGAGCAAAGAACTTTGCGGCGGGCTTCACGTTGAGAATATAAGCGAACTTAAAGTTGCAAAAATTGTCAGCGAAAGCGCAATCTCGGCAGGTGTAAGAAGAATAGAAGTTATTTGTGCAAACAGCGCACTTAAATTATTCAAAGAAAATAACGCTGTGTTGGAACAAATTGCTAAAACTTTAAAAACCCCGGTCGTTGAACTTGAAGGAAGATTAGAGAAAATTTTGGAAGACAATAAAAGTTTAAACAAAAAAATCAAAGACCTTCAAAATCAAATTGCTGCAGGCAAAATGGAAACTTTATACCAAAATGCGACAGAAGGAAAATCAGGCAGAGTGTTAGTTGAGCGCATAGACGGTGTAAGCGCTGATATTTTAAAGAATTATGCGGAAAAATTTGCCGATAAATTAGGCGAAAGCACGATTGTATTATGCTCATACAGCGACGATAAAATCTCAATTATAGCAAAGGTTTCAGATAGCATTATTGCAAAAGGAATAAACGCCGGAGCGATTGTAAATGAAATAGCACAGGCTTGCGAAGGCAAGGGCGGCGGCAGACCGAACTTTGCCCAGGGCGGCGCCAAAAATCCGGCGAACCTTGATAATGCTTTGAAAACCTTAAAAGATAAACTGGTTTAGCTGCTCTTATGGAAAAAATTTTATTAACAGGTGCATCATCAGGGATAGGCAAAGCTATTGCCGAAAAGCTCACGGCAAAAGGCTATGAAGTTATTGCCTGCGTCAGAAAACAGGAAGATAAAGAAGCGCTTGAAGCTCTCAGTCCGCAAATTTCTGTTGTAATGTTTGATGTATTGGATAATGAAAAAATTGAGAACCTCTTTCAGGAGTTCAAAAGCCAAAATATAAGCCTTAGCGCGATTATTAACGCTGCAGGGTTTGCACAGGCGGGGGTAATGGAATGTCCTGATTTTGATGCGATAAGAAAACAAATTGAAGTAAATGCTTTTGCGCCTTTGAAGATTGTAACCACATTTCTGCCGCTGATGAAAAAAGGGCGAATTATCAATATCAGCTCTGTTTCATCGAATTTTGTTTATCCTTTTATAGCTCCTTATTGCGCTTCTAAAAAGCTTTTGGATATATTTTTTCAGGGGCTGGCAATAGAGCGGTGTGATGAAAACATAAAGTTTATTTCCATCAAACCCGGTGTTATAAAAACGCCTTTATGGGAGAAATCTTTTGAGCTTGCAAAAAATGCATTCGGAAAAATTCCGCCGGAAACTTTGGAAAAATATTTGCCCAAAACCCAAAAATTAATGGCTTCATTAGAAACAAGCATTAAAAACGGTTTAGCCCCCGAGGCTGTTGCAGAAAAAACTCTCTATGCCCTGACGGTTAAAAACCCTAAATTTAGCTATAACGTAGGGATAGGTGCTTATGTAGGCGAATTTTTGAGCAAATTGAGCGTGGATTTGCAGCGCAAATTTATAAAAATAAGTTTTTAAGTTATTTTTATCCTGCTTCTTGAGGCTGTATAGCAATATTATCAAGCATACTGCCGTACATATCATAAAATACAATCGTACTGTACCATGTTAAAATACCGAGCAGCGCAGATGCAAAAATTTTATTGATTAAAAGGAAAACAGATGAGAATAAAAAAGAAGTAATGTAAATAACAGATAACCCGACGGCAACCCAAATATAAGATTCAAGGCTCTTGTTATTTAACTTAATTATAGAATTAATATCCCTGATATTCCAGCCTTCTTTGACATCATCGGTCTGCAAATAACGCAATGTAGCTACAAGCGCGTATTTGTATAACTTTATAGTTAGCCGAATCCCTACTGTTATTAAAACAAGCAGCATAATAACGGCAATAGCAATCTGATGGGCTGCTAAAGCCCCAAATGCTATACCTCCGAGTATGAAAAGAGGGAGCCAAAATACAGCCAGATAAATCCCCAGTAATAGTCCGAATAAATAGAATTTAAGACCTGTTTTTACAAAATTCCCCGCATCAATACTTACATTAACCTCAGAGTCTGATAATAAATATTTGGTTTTAAAATAATTCACGCAATAACCTGTAAATAATAAAGTAACAACTCCGTTAAAAATATTTGTTACAAGAGTATGTATCTGAAAAGAGGCGGATTTTGGGTCGCCTAAATTAAAGCTGATTAGAACAACCAATGCAAAAAGTGCAATAAAAACAATATTAAAGTTTTTAAAAGGGGTCAAAGGACCTTTTAGAATTTCGCCAAAATTCATGCAGCCACTCCAAATATTAAACCTTTTTCATCATACAATTTATTCCCGGTTTACGTCAATAAACGCTAATTGTTAATATACATTGCAATTTCAAATTTTTGAGAATTTTTTCTTGATACCTTCCACAATTTCAATAGCATCAACGCCTAACGCTTCAAGGACTTTATTGGCAACGCAATCGGTTTCTTTAATAATACCGAGCAAAATATGTTCAGAGTCTATTCGGTCTTTATTTTGCTGTTTTGCCTCAACCCAGGCATTATCAAGGATTTTTTTCGCCCTTTGCGACAGGGAATAATTCTTAGCCTCATAATTGTTGCCGTAGCCTATCAGCTCTTCAACAATTTTTCTTGCGTCCTTGATATTAACACCCAAATCCTGAAGCACTTGTGCGCCGATGCCTGCGCTTTCTATAATAATGCCTAAAAGCAAAAGCTCGGAACCCACCATATTATGCCCCAGTCTTGCAGCTTCAAGCTTGGCTAATTTAATAATTTTCATTGAAGTGGTTTTTTGCTGTTCGATTCTATCCATCAGCCGCTGTTTTAAGCTTTTTGTATTAATGTTTTGTTCTTTTAAAATTTTGTAAGCGCTGCCGGAATTGTTTTTCAAAAGCCCAAGCAAAACATGCTCCGGGGTTATGCTTGAAGAACCTGCTTCCTTTGCAATTTCAAATGCATTTAGTATAGAGTCTTTGGCTTTTTGTGTAAATAAATACTCTTCATCATAATCTTCCTGCCTATACAGTCCTGAATGTAAAAGCTTTATAAGTTCTTCTTTGCCTGTGGGCAAATCATCAAACAGGCAGGAAACCTCTTTGTTATTGATAAGTTCAGCCAAAATCTGCGCAGTTCCTATTGCTTCCAGGTTTGATTTAGCTGTTTTATCTGCTACGGCGGCAAAAAAGTCTTTCGCTTTTTCATCTTCCAAAAGCGAACTTATTTTTATCTCGCTTTTAGTATCTTCCAATTGCCGGGTATTCAAAACAAATTCCGGGTGTATGAATTTTTGGGTTTGTTTTTGGACGATTTTTTGCGTGGAATTTTTTATCCTTGCAATATCAATGTTGTACTTGTTAAAAAGTTTGATAATATTAAGGTTTTTAGACTCTACTATGGCTAAAAATAAATGTTCCGGAATAATTGAATGGTTTTGCATAGCAATGGACTTGTCCCATGCGAGTTTCAATACTTTTTTTAATTCGTCGGAAAACGGCAGGACATTTTGCTGCTTTGTCGCTTTTTCAAAGTTAAGTGCAATAATGTCTTCTTTAATCATTTCATAATTCATGCCCGCTGCCTTTAGGAATTTTGAAGCAATGCCTGATTTTTGCATTAAGATAGCTAAGAATATATGCTCACTGTGCAATTGTGCATGTTCAAGCAAGATAGCCTGAGTTTGAGCCATTGTAATTACTTTAATTGCTTTTTCGGTAAATCTTTCAAACAAGGTTCTTCTCCTTTCAGGCTATATAGACAAGGGTGCTAAATTCCCGCAATTTCAATGTTTCTTTTTTCTTCTTTAAGATTATTGTAAACCCAATCAGGGATAAAGATTTTGCCCAGATAAATTACGTTATTGTTATTCGGACTGTGAAAATCCGAACCGCCTGTTACAATTAGTCCGTAATTTTCTGCCATGGAGGAATAGTATTCAACCATAGCGGGAGTGTGTTTGCGATGATATGCTTCAAGCCCTCTTAAGCCGTAGTTCATTAAATCTTCTACCAGCTCTTTTGGTTTATCAATATCACAAGGGTGGGCAACTATAGGAATTCCGCCTGCTTCATAAATAATTTCCACCGCCTCATGCGGAGTTACGGTTTCTCTGCGGATATAAACAGGCGAGTTGTCATTGATGTATTTGGCATAGGCTTCAATAACGTTTTGCGCACCGCCTGCCACAACAATAGCTTTCGCAATATGAGGTCTGCCTATACTGCCGCCGGGGGCGACATAGTTGCTTATTTGATTCATTGTAACCGGGATATTTGCCTTTTTGTTTAAAAGTTCCACGATTCTTTGTGTCTGTTTAACACGGGCTTGCTGTTGGATTTTAATCATTTTTTGAAAATTTTTATTTTCAAAATCCATAAAATAGCCAAGGATGTGAATTTCTTCTCCGTTGTAGAGTGTATTAATTTCCACACCCGGAATAATTTCAAGGTCATAGCCTTTTTCTCTGATGTAGCTCTTGGAGATTTCATAGGCTAAAATGTTGTCGTGGTCTGTGATTGAAATAGCATTCAAACCGACACTTACCGCCGTATCAATTACTTGCCGCGGCGTGTAAGCACCATCCGAGTATGTGCTGTGAACGTGTAAATCTACTTTCAATTTAGCTTCCTTTCATGTCTTTTTCCTCACTTAACTTCTTATCGCAAAAAATTCTTTCTATAGACATGCAGGATTTGGAGCTTATATCAAATTTTAATCTGACTGCATTAAGCTGCGCCTCATTGTCGGCTTCTATCTCATAACGCTCCGGTAAGCATGTTAATAATCTTTTTATTGATGTTGTGACGTCCATACCTATAACGCTGTTTTTAGCGCCGCAAAATCCAACATCTGTTATGTAAAACATATTGTCCATAATCTGCTCATCAGCGGTCTGGACGTGGGTATGAGTACCCAAAACCGCGTTAATCCCCAAATCTTTGGCAAAATATGCCATACAAATTTTTTCGGCGGTAGCTTCCGCATGAAAATCCGCTATAAAAATATCCGCTTTTTCTTTTAGTTCCGGCATAGCGTTTTTTAAAACATCAAACGGTGAATCAACAGGGGTCATAAATGTCCTGCCCAAAAGGTTTATCAGACAAAGACGGACCCCTTTCACTTCAAAAATCCGATACCCGACCCCAAAATCACAGTTAGGGTAGTTAAGCGGACGGATTAACACATCCGAGGTGTTGATGTATTCAAAGATTTCTTTTTTGTCCCAAATATGGTTTCCTGATGTAAAAGCGTTAATTCCATAACTTTTTAACTCCTCATGGTTTCTAAAAGTAAGCCCGAAGCCATGAGAAGCGTTCTCGACATTTGCAATCACAAAGTCCGGCGGTTCAGTATTTTTGATGTCATTCAAATACCTGCAGACGGCTTTTCTTCCCGGTCTGCCTACAATGTCCCCTATGAAAAGTATGTCAAGAACTCTTTCACACATTATTTTGCTATTTCCGTACTCCTGATTTCACGAATAACGGTTACTCTGATTTGACCGGGATAATCAAGCTCGGTTTCAATCCGGCTTGCAATATCACGGGCAAGTTTTGTGCTTGCATCATCGTCAAACGCCGCAGGCTCCACAATAACACGGACTTCTCTACCTGATTGAACCGCAAATGAACGCTTGATACCTTCGAAGCTTGTTGCGATTTCTTCAAGCTTTTGAATTCTCTTGATGTAAATTTCAAGAGTATCACGCCTTGCACCGGGTCTGCCGGCACTCATACTGTCTGCTATTTTTACAATAACAGCTTCAATAGTGTTAGCGGATACATCGTCATGATGGGCTTCAATAGCGTGAACTATCTGTTCTTTTTCACCGTATTTTCTCGCAAGCTCAACACCCAATTGAATGTGAGTACCTTCCTGAGTTTGGTCAACCGCCTTGCCTATGTCATGAAGCAAGCCCGCTCTTTTAGCCAGTTCGGGGTCAAGCCCGAATTCTTTTGCTATCATGCCTGACAAATGCCCTACCTCAATAGAGTGTGTCAGTACATTTTGACCGTAACTTGTTCTGAAATACAATCTTCCCAAAAGCTTGATTAATTCAGGATGAAGATTGACTATTCCAAGCTGTGCCGCAGCATTTTCGCCTTCTTTGAACATTTTCTGGTCAATTTCGGTTTTTGATTTTTCAACAACTTCTTCAATACGAACAGGGTGAATACGTCCGTCCGCTATCAGTTTTTCTAATGCACTTCTTGCAATTTCCCTTTTTACAGGGTCAAAGCAGGACAGTACAACGGCTTCGGGAGTATCGTCAATGATTAAATCCACTCCTGTAAAGGTTTCTAAGGCTCTGATGTTTCTGCCTTCCCTGCCGATTATACGGCCTTTCATTTCGTCGTTAGGCAGGCTCACAACAGAAACCGTTGATTCTATAACATGGTCAATTGCACAGCGCTGCATAACATTGCTGACAATTTCTCTTGCCTTGTCTTCTGCAAACTCTTTGATTTTACTTTCAGTATCTTTGATTCTGGTTGCATATTCTTGAGTTAAATCTTTGTCTATCTGTTGAAGAAGAATGTTTCTCGCATCTTCCTGGCTCATGCAGGAGATTCTTTGAAGTTCTTCTGTTTGTTTTTGGACTAAATCCGCTAAAATATCTTCTTTTGCATAAAGCTCATCCATTTTTTTATTAGCAGCATGTTCTTTTTCGTAAATTTCCTGAGCTTTTGATTCAATACGGTCTTCTCTTTGCTCAAGCTTTGCTTCCAGTTTAAGAAGTTCGCTCCTGCGGTCCTTTGCTTCTCTTTCAAACTCTTCACGTTGGTCCTGTAGGGTTTCTTTTGCATAAATCAGCGCTTCTTTTTTTTGGATTGCAATCTGGTCTTGCGCTTCTTTTAATTTTTTTTCGGTAAGTTTTTCAACTTCCTTCAGAGAATTATTTTTCTCTGATAGCTTAATTTGTAAGATTACCGCGTATATGAGGGCAAGTAATCCCAAAATAGCCAGTATAATCATCATAATGTTCATAAATGATATACCTTTCTATTCAGTCTATAACACTATCGCAGAGAGGCTCTGCGTTATTTCTTATTTAGTTATGACGATATTTTTATAGAAATCATAATTAACAATCATCTAATATAACTAAGTCTATTATGGCATATTTAACCTACTGATACAAGCAGTTTTTTATTCTTTTGAAGCGGAAAGCTCTTTATTTGTATAAAGCACCAATGCATTGCTTATAGCAATTCCGCCTTTTATTGAGGGGCTGTTTATAAGGCTGCCGTTTAAATACATAACGCTGGAGCCGCCGCCGTCAAGGTTCATTGCATTTTGGCAGCCGATTTGTTTCATAAATTTCGCAAGTTCCCAAATCGTCATTCCGACAGAAGTTTCTTCTCTGCCGTCAACCGTTACCATGATGAAATTATTATCCAGCGTATAGCCGATGGCGGTGCGCGGGTTTTTGCCTGCGATAGAATTTAATTTTTGTTCGTTGACATCAACATAGACATTTCCTTCTTTGACCAAATACGGCCCGCCGCTGATGATATGATTTACATCATCCCATTCAGGGGTAGTTTTGATATCAATTTTTATATCTTTGGCATTAAAAAACGGCTCCAATTTGCTTTTTGGTCCTACGATTACATAACCGTTTTCCGGAATTGCATTAGAGCCGTAACCTACGTGTGTTACTTTATTATCTTCAATAGTTATTTGAACTCCGTATTGCGGCGGAGGGGGAGAAACAGCTCCCCACTTACGTGTATATACCAACACATAAGTGGAGAGCATTCTCGGCTGGTTTATATTGTCGATTTTTAAAACCGTATCTTTTGATTGAAGCCGGGCATTGAGGTCTACCCTTGACATCCTGTAATAACCGTCTGCTATACCTAAAGCCACGCGGTTGTAAACAGGACCTGTCAAGATATCCTTGTTTACCATCATTGTCCCTAACGGAATACCGTTCTGGGGCTTAAAGTAAGAGCCGTTTATTGCGGCGATGGTATTCTCTTTTTGGGCTATTGTTCTTATGGAAGCTTTATTGCTTAAGGTATTTGATGCCAAAACAGGTTTTAGCGAAATATTTTTATTTATGGAAGTGTTTATCTCTACTACATTAATTCTGACTTTTCTGCCGTTGACGTACTTTGTTAACCTGATATGTTTAACCCCGTCCTGAACGGTTAAAATCAAACTGCCGGGGTAGCGTTTTTGAACATCTTTATCCCAGAGCTGTTTTCTGTGTGAAAGTTTTGTTGCTTCGTTTGCACCTAAAAAAAATGGCTCGGTCATAATAACCGAGCCAGCGTACACTTTATTAGATATAGCTATTTCCTGCGCCTTAATTTTATTTATAGGTATGTTGTGATTTATCAGTATTGTTATTAGAATAGAATAGGAGATGATGCTGAAGACCAGCTTCGCAAGTAATCGCTCATCATGCCTCAACTGACTAATCATGTCATGCCTCTTTTGCTTTTTTATCTTTTATCTACTACAATTATAGCATATACCAAAAGAGGTTTCAAGCCCCTTATAACGTGTATTTTAGACATTTAATCATAGTGAGAGCCTGATTACGGAAGGAATAGAGATGAATAATAAGTGTAAAATCGACAATATAGTGGAAATTTTGAAGGCACAAGACCTGCCACGGTCGGACTTTGTGAACTTTATGGAAACCTTAAAAGACCCGTATCAAGTGCTTATATACTGTATTTTGAGCCTTAGAACCAAAGATGAAACGACTTTTGGCGGAAGTATGAGGTTAAGAGAGTTAGGAACAACGCCGTTAGAAATTTCTCAAAGAAAAGAGGAAGAAATATCAAAAGCAATCTACCCTGTGGGGTTTTATAAAAATAAGGCAAAACAAATTCTTGAGCTTTCTAAAACTCTTGTAGAAAAATATAACTCTCAAGTTCCTTGCGATATAGAGGAGCTGTGTACTTTTAAGGGTGTAGGGCGCAAAACCGCAAATTTGACTATTGCCAAGGGCTTTAATCAACCTGCAATTTGTGTGGATATTCATGTTCACAGGATTTGTAACAGATTAGGTTATGTCAAAACCAAAACTCCGGATGAAACAGAGATGGTATTGCGAAAAAAATTACCCGAAAACTTGTGGATGGATTTTAATACGCTGCTTGTAACTTTCGGGCAAAATATCTGCAAGCCGATAAATCCAAAATGTAATGAATGCCCGATTGAACATTGCTGCGGCAAAAATTTAGGGAAGCAGGGAAGCTTAAGGAAGCTTAAGGAAGCTGGGAAGTTAAGAAGCTGAGAAGCTGAGCTTCCTCAAGCTCTTCAACTCTTAACCTCTTCACCTTTTAAGCTGCCTAGCTCCCTTAAGCCCTTTCGCACAGATAACTCTGTCTATACCGTCAAAATCTTTGATTATTTCAACGTCGCTAAAGCCTTCGGTTAAAAACAACTCTCTAACAAGCTTTGATTGATTTATACCAAGTTCAAACATAACGCAGGCATTTTTGTTCAAAAATTTATCGGCTTCTTTGATGATTTTTTCATAAAAATAAATCCCTTTGTCATCGGGCGCAAAAAGAGCCTGATGAGGGTCTTGCAAAACTTCTTTTTCAAGTTTTGAAGCTTCTCGCGGCGAAATATACGGCGGGTTTGAAACTATAATGTCAAACTTTCCCTGCACGGCAGAAAAAATATCGGAGTTTAAAAAAGTTATTTTTTCCCCAACTTCAAGTTTTTGGGCATTTTTTGCGGCAATTTTTAGCGCTTCGGCTGAAATATCAACAGCGGTGATTGCGGTATTTGCAAGATTTTTTGCCGCTAAAATACTTATACAGCCTGAACCGGTACCTATATCTAAAATAGATTTTGCATTGATTTTTTTTGCCGTATCTATTAACTTTTTGGTTAAAATTTCTGTTTCGGGACGGGGGATAAGAACGTTTTTATCAACAAAAAATTCTTCCCCCATAAAAAACGCCTTACCCAAAATTTGCTGAAGAGGCAGATTTTGCTTTCTTGATGTTAAGATGTCCCGAATTTTGGCGTACTGTTCGGGCGTGGTGTTGTATTCTTGTTCATAGAAATTTTTGGTACCGAGTACATTTTCTAAAATCATACTGAATTCTGCCGCTGCATCGTGTGCAGAGTTTGTAATTTTTGTTAATTCTTTAATAACAGTTTTACGGTTAAGCAAGGTCATATTTTCCATAAAATTATTTGGCAAGCAGCCAGCCCAAAGAAATCGTAACAAGAGAAAAATACACTGTTAATCCCATAACATCAATGGTTGTGGCAATAACGGGACCGCTCGCAACAGCGGGATCTATGTTAATTTTTTTAAGCATAAACGGAGTAACTGTGCCTATAATTGTTGCCATAGTCATATTTATAGCCATGGACAAACCGACTATTATGCCCAGCGCAATATTGTGCTGCCAGCCGAAAGTCGAAAGTGTAACAAGAGCGCCGAAAACAACTCCTATAAGCAAACCTATTTTTGCTTCTCTGAAAATGTGGTAAACCGCACTGCCCATTGTAACCTGTCCTGTCGAAAGACCGCGAACCATAAGAGTAATACTTTGTGTGCCTATATTTCCGCCAAGACCCGCTAAAAGAGGCATAAAAATAGCTATAATAGGCATAGCATCCAACGTTATCGAAAAATGCTTTGCTACGTTAACAGCAATAAATTCCCCTGCCAGCGTGATTAAAAGCCAGGGCGTTCTGGCTCTTATAGCTTGATAAATAGGACCTTCTAAAATTTCTTCTTCATCAATTTCGTCATTGGTAGCGATACCTGATGCTTGCAGGATTTCTTCGGTTGTTTCTTCTTCAACAACATCCTGCGCATCGTCCCAGGTAACAATCCCTTTTAATTTCCCGTAATGGTCCACAACAGGAACTGCTAAAATCCCGTACTTGGAAAGCGTTTCGGCTGCTACTTCCTGGTCCTCGTCCACATGGACTTTGACTAAATCGGTAATCATTATATCTTCTACTTTTACGTAGGTAGGTGTGGTAAATAAGCTTCTTAAACTTAATACCCCTAATAAATGACCGACTTTGTCGGTTACGTAAACGTAGTAAAGTTCTACTTTGTCTGTTTGGGCTTTAATTCTTAAAAACGAAACAACTTCATCAACGGTCATATCTTTATCAACCGTAATGACGTCCGAGTTCATAATACCGCCGGCAGAATCTTCGGGGTAACTTAACAGTTCCCTGATTTGGTTAGATACCCGCTCCGGCAATTTGTTCAAATATGTTTCGGAGTCTACGTCTTCTAAATCACCCAAAACATCGGCAAGGTTGTCATGCGGCATTTTCAAGATTATTCTGCCCGCTTTTTCTTCATCTAAATCGCTTAATAACTCAACCTGGATTTGAGGGCTTAAAAACTCCAAAAGTTCGGCTGCTTCGCTTTCATCAAGAAGGTTAAAGAAATATAACCTCTCTTCTTCCGTTAAGCCTTCAAAAATCTCTGCAATATCCGCATTGTGAAATTTTTCAAACTCTTCGCGAATTTGAACGTCATCCTTTGCCGTAAGCAAGATTTTAAATCTTTCTATTGTATTTTCCAAATTAAGCATAATTTTGTCCGAATAAGTGCTAAAATTATGATACAACAAATTGAAAGTTTAGTTAATAATTTGTGGTATACTTTAATTAAGTACAACTATTTTCAACTAAATGATGGGGTTACTTTTAATGTAATTTTGATATAATTTTAGAAAATAATAGTGTTTTAATAATTGAAATTGGAGATTAAGATGGCTAATCCGACAAAACCAAAAGACGCAAAACCAAGAGCAGAGTCAGAAGATATGGAACACATTACGACTCAAAAACCTCCTTCGTCAGGTGGTCTGAGTCCTGTAATTCTTGCAGTTATTATAGCGGTAGTGGTATCACTTATTACTGTCGGAGCGAATTATTATATTATGCATGTTACTTTAGGTCAGAAGCTGGCGGGTCTTTCTTCCTCCGCAGAAGGAGAAGAAGCTGCCGCAGAAGAGGAAGATGCTGCTCCTGAAAGAGGAATTATACTTGACTTAGGTGAGTTTATTTTAAACCTTGCAGATACAAATGCAAGAAAATTTTTAAAGGTTGACGTTGCAATAGAATTGAGTAAAAAAGAAACTGACCCGTCTCCGAATGCCAAACCGTCAGGCGGCGGCGGACATGGACATGGCGCTGAACCTGCTGCTGATCCAATGAAAGAAATAGAAGCTGAAATGAATCAATATAAGCCTGCTATAAGGGATTCCGTTATTTCTATTTTATCGAGTAAAACAGCAGAAGAGCTTGCTACCACTCCGGGAAAAGAACTTGCTAAAGAACAGATAAAGGAATCTATAAATTCAGTATTTGACGGGGACCGTGAGGTTTTGAGAGTTAGTTTCGGAAGCTTTTTCATACAGTAAGGATGATAAATGAACGCAGAAATAGATATTCTATCACAAGATGAAATAGATAATTTACTGGAAGTTTTAAAAAGCAGTGATGATTTAGAAAATAACGAAGCGTTTCAGGAACTCCAGAAAAAGAAAGCTATGTCTGTTTATTCTGAAGATATGTCTATTTATGATGAGAAAAAAGGCTATAAACTCTATAATTTCAGACGTCCTGATAAATTTTCAAAAGATCATCTCAGGGCTTTGCAGGATATTCACAAAGAATTTTCAAGACAATTTTCATTGGTGCTTGCAGCTTATTTGCGGATGCCTATTGAAATTAATATTATTTCTGTTGACCAGCTCACCTATGATGAATTTACCCGATCTATGCCATCCCCTTTAACCATTGGTATTGTGGAATTTGACCCTTTAAACGGACAAATTTTAACAGGGCTGAGCCATGAAGTTATAACAAGTGTTGTTGACAGAATGCTTGGCGGCGTCGGTAACGGTGAAGATATACCCAGGGAATTGACCGATATTGAAGAATCACTTGCAAGAAAAGTTTTGGAACGTTTAATAAAGTCGCTCGAAATAGCTTGGAAAAATATTATTCCGGTTAGAGGAAGTGTAATTGATATCGATAACAGCTATTCCTTTATTCAGGTATGCAACCCGGGAGAAATCGTTGCCCTTGTTACTTTTGAAGTGCAGATATCCAATAAACAGGCAGGGCTTTTGAGTTTATGTTTCCCTTATCCTGTTTTGGAAATTGTTTTAAGCCAGTTAAGTTCACAACATATATTTCAGGCAAAAGGCGTTATGGCTACTCCCGAGGATCAGGAAAACCTTCTTGAACATATTGAGAAAGCCGATATCGGCTTGAATGTTTTATTTGGTGAAACTGATATTTCTCTGAAAGATTTTCTCGATTTAAAAGAGGGAGATGTGGTAAAATTAAACAATACGGTAAATGAAAATTTATTGGTATGTGTAAACGGTGAAAGAAAATTTTATGCACGTCCGGGTACAAACAGGAAGTATTTAGCTATAAAGATTACTGATGTTTACACACAAAGTGATAATTAATTAGAAGAATGGAGCAAATATGAGTGAAAGTTTTAACCAGGAATTGATTGGTAAATTAAAATTGAAAAATGTTCAAATGGAAGATTTGCAAATTCTTTTAGAGGTTTTAAATAAAACAACCTGTGATAGCGCTTCCATCTTTTCTATGCTCTTGAATGAGCCTGCGCAGCTGCTGCTTACCGATATTAAAGAAGAAAAAAATGTCACGGCTTTTTATAAAAATTTAGGCGACGGTGTAAGTGCCGAAATTAATTATGAGGCCGGTATTAACGGTGTTTGTGCTTTTAATTTACTTACGAAAGATGCTCTTTTGATATCCAACTCTCTTATGGGAGCAAAAATGGATGAAAAAGAAACAAAAGAAGCGGAAATAGGAGAGCTGCAATTAAGTATTCTGTCAGAAACTTTCGGGCAATTTTCCACCAAAATTACTGAAAATCTGGCATCAGTTTTGGAAACTAAAATAGGTGCGCTTTCCCCTGCGGTGAAAGTATTTACGGCTAAAAAACCGAATATATCCTCGACTTTGGCAGAAGAAGAAATTCTTACGGTAGAATATGATTTTGAAATCGGTGCCGATTATAAAAGTAAATTCTATCAGATTTTACCTCTGTCTTTGGTGCATGGAATATGTGAAGCGTACAAACTTGCTAAAATCCCGAACTATGAAATTCTTAAAAACTATGCGGAAGACGGCGGACAGGCTCAGCCTAAATCAAAAGCCTATAACAACGAAACCGTTACCGTTCAGCCTGTGAGATTTTCGCCTTTTGATAACGCTCCGCATGTTACTTCAGAGGGTAAAAATTTGGACCTGCTTATGGATATTAAGCTTAAATTAACCGTGGAACTCGGGCGGACTGAACTGCCTATTAAAAAAGTACTCGAACTCGCAAGAGGCTCTGTTATTGAACTTGATAAAATTGCAGGTGAGCCGGTGGAACTTTATGCAAACGGTAAACTTATTGCTAACGGTGAAGTTGTAGTTATTGAGGATAATTTCGGACTTAGAATAACGAGTATTTTAAGCCCTGATAACAGATTAAAAAACCTATAGTGTATAAAAATGGAATTCTTTAAATTTTCTTTAATAGCAACTTTGATAACAGTCGCATCAGGCATTGTAATGTGGCGGTTTGCTGAAAATGAAACTACTTACAGCGATTTGTACAATGAAGGGCTTGCTCTGTATAAAAAAAGGCAATATCATCCTGCTGTCAAAGAATTTTTAAGCGCTATTAAGAAAAATCCCGGCAGATATCAGGCTTATTATAATTTGGGCTTGAGTTATCTTAATATTGACAAATATGACAAGGCTAAGGAAAGTTTTTTGAAAGCTATAGAATTGAACCCTGCTGATATTGACAGTGTTTTTAACCTTGGAATTATAGCTTTAAAAAACAAGGAATATGAAGACTCTTTGAATTATTTTAAAAAAGTGATTGAAGCTAACAGCGAAGATTCTGACGCCTATTTTAATATAGGATATATTAAATATGAACAAAATGAGTTTGAAGAAGCAAAAGAAAATATTGAAAAATCAATCGAAATCAGTCCGGAAAAAACCGACTATAAAATGTTTTTTATAAAAGTGCTGGAAAAAATTACCGATATGCAAATAGATGAAGAAGCTGTTGTACGATTACTTGAAGTATGTAATGAAGTTTTAGAAATTTATCCCGATGATGAAGAATTGGTTTATAAAATAGCTGTTACACATGCGAAAAACGGTGATTGGGAAAAATCAGTGCGCTATTGCGAGAGAATTATTGCCAAAAATCCTAACTCTGCCAGAACTTACGGTCAATATGGCTTGGCTCTTTATTGCAAAGGCGAAGTTAACAAAGCGATAGAAATGTATGAAAAAGCATTAAAATTAAATCAAAATGACCCTATAACATTATCAAACCTTGCGTTCGCATACGATAAAATAGGAGATAAAGAAAGCGCCATGGAACTTTTGAAAATGTTTATCAAGACCTATCCTAAACATGAAATGATAGACCTTGTGAAAGATTTCTTAAAAAGATTGACTAACCCCGAAGAAGAAAACGCGTAAGCAGAGTGTGAAGCCTGAAAAGACTTGCCGAAGGGCAAGGCTTTGTAGGGCAAAACCGTTCTATGGCGACGTAGGATAATTGAGCCTCGAGCTTGCGGATTTTCGCAATGACGGCAAAATAACCTCTGCAACTTCACAGCCTCCCAGCTTCTTAGCTTCCTAACTTCCCAACTTCTTTCCTATGGATTGCTTCAAATGCTTGCGCATTTTCGCAATGACGGCAAAATAACCCTTTCACCTCTTAAGCCTAATCCCATCTTCTTAACAAAAATAAATATATTTGATATTTCCAGGCAATATATTTTGTATATTCTTTTTTATTAAACTAAGAGAGCAAAAATTTTTTGGAGAAGAGAGCATGAGTATTTCAGACACAAGTTTTTTAACAATGTTAAATGCCATTAAAAAAACTAACATTTTTACAACAAACAAAACACAAAACGCTAAATCGACAACCGCTGCAGCTAATTCACAGTCATTATTCACACAAAAAGATGAAGAAGAATCAACAACCAAACCAACCCAAAGTATGGCGGAAATGTCATCATCTGATTTTATCAAGTATGTTTATAATAATAATCAAAGTATAGCAAACAACGTAACAGCAACAGCAAGTAAAGCTTCGACAGGCGAAGGAACTTCTCAGGAAGTTTTGGATTCAAGAAAAGAAGACGGCGTGCAATTACCAAGATTAGTAAGATATAAAGCTCAGGTAGTTCTAACAACAGGTAAAACTCTTGACGAAGTTGTAGCCGCCATTAAAAAGAAATCCCCTGCAAGTTCCGAAATCGCCATTAAAGCGGAATTAAAACAAAAATATCCCGCAGCATCAGGCGGAAATCTTAATATGAATGCTTAACGATAAGAAAAATTACACTAAAAAAGCTGCAAAAGCAGCTTTTTTAGTGTGTATATTCAATAGAATTTATCTATACATCCATACATTTGTTAAAAAAGTTGATAGTCTTGAGCTTTTTTGTATATAAGTATTTGACAAAGCCTACATTGTTAAGAGAATTTGAAGATAAAACAATATTTATTTCAAACCCGTCCGAGCAGAAAGGTTCATAATCATAAATTACGTAGCTGTTATATTTGCTTTTCCACTCTTTTTTTTCAATATAGCAATTATTTTCGTAAGCTATAGCATCAAACCAATTTAACAATGTTTTCGGTACGTCATAAAATTCTGCAAAATATACCTCCGATGATTGCAAATTTCTCTGTCTGATTACCATTTCTCCTCCTTGAAAGCAAATTTTTCTCTCCAATTAAAGTTTAAGTTACGCTGCCTGGTTTTGTTATTGGTCGATTGTCCGATTATGGAGTTTAAAATTGAAATACAAAAATGAAAAATATAACCGGATAGTATAATTCAGGCATGCTGTTGAGTTGAAAATTTTTGAGATTATAAAAAATTCCCTTGATTGAGTATTGTTCTCATAGTATGATTTAATAAACGGTCGTCTAAGGAGAATTTTTAATGGATCAAATTACAAAAATCGCATGGGACTTAAATGAAAGCAGCGAAAACAGATATGAACTTGTATATCAAATAGCAGAGTTGGCAAAAAAAATGATTGACGAAATGCAAATGCGCCGCCCTACAGATGACTTTGGCGATTTTGACAATACTTATGAGTCTTCTTTAAAAAAAGAAAAACCTGTTCAGCATGCAATTATGATTAAAGCCAGTGAAAATGATGACGGCGAATTAGTCGGTTAGTACAGAAGCTTTTGAATTATAAATTTTTATATTACAGTTTAAACCGCTTATTTTTTCATTATACGCTTTTGAAAAAATAACGGTTTTTTCTTTGGCTAAAAGTTTTAATTTTTCAATTTGTTCGTTTGTATACAGGGTTTCAAAATAAATAACTTCAAAACCCTGATAATCAATAGCATTAACTATTTTTTCAAAGTTTAACCCTACATTTAAATCGCTCTGAATTTGTGTTACAGCTGCAATTCGGTGCTTTACAACCGCTTCTACCGATAATACCGATTTGTCCGTGCTTAAAAATTCTAATAACGCAAGGGCAAATGCGTTTGAATATTCTTCTTCTATACCTATAAGACAAGGGTCTTTGATAATATTGGAGAGTTTTTCGAGGTCTTTTATTTCAAAAGAAAAGTCGATGAATTTTTTCAACGGAGGAAAGATTTTTATTGAGAGGCGCTCGCCGTTAACCGTTTGCAAGGTAGACAGCAGGAAACAAAACCCTCTGTAGTGGTATGTTGCGGCTTTAAATTCTTCATCTTGCGCCATATTGAACAAACTTTTCAGTTCATTGGTAAATCTGTGCGTAAAAATAGCAGGTATTAATCCTTTTAAATCCTTATTAAAAAAGATGCTCAGTCCGTTTTTAGAGGTTTCCATCGTAACGGTTTTAGCATCTGATTTAATTGCGGAATCTAAAATTCCTTCCACTACTTTTTTGAATGACGTATCGTCCATATTTTCTTCAAAAATTTGACTTTGCCATTGCGGGGTATCGGCTTCTTCACTTCGGTAGAATTTTTCTATGGCGCGCTTTATGTCGCTTTGGGAAGACAAAACAGGTTCAATGGTAATATCCAGTGATTTCAGAAGCTGATTAATGGCAAATAAATCCAACGGGTCTGCCATTGCTATGGTTAAGACTTCTTCTATTTTGAACAGAGGTATAATTTTATATTTCTGAGCGTCTTCAACTCCGATAAAATGAAGGCAATGTTTGTCTATTTCATAATCGTTCAAATTAACAAAAGGGATGTGGAGTTTTTTCTCTATAAATTGCAAAAGTTCTTTTTCGGTTATAAATTTTTCCCGAATAAGTTCGACCCCTATATTGGTGGCATTTTGCGAAGCAGCATTTTGCGCCCGGGTGAGTTGTTCATAAGTTACAACGTTTTCCCTGACTAAATCATATTTTAACTTTTCCATTGTTTTGTTGGTTAAAAGCTGCATGCTACACCTTTAAATACTGCTTAATCTTATCAATAACAGCGGTAATTTCAAAGGGTTTTGTAATATATTCATCCGCTCCTGTTTCTTCTCCAATCAATTTATCCTCCTCTTGAGAACGTGCGGTAAGCATTAAAATAGGGATGTTTTTATATTTGCTGTCGAATTTCAACAGACGTGATACTTTATAGCCGTTCATTTTCGGCATCATAACATCCAAAAGAATTAAATCAGGAATATTTTCTTTGGCGTACATCAATGCTTCTTCGCCGTTATAAGCAACAAGCGTATTAAAACCTTCAGCTTCAAGCATAAATTGCATGGTTTCAACGATATCAGCTTCATCGTCTGCAATTAAAACAGTCTTTCTACTCATTTTCTTCCCCGAAGTCGTCATTTCCTACTAACATATTAACATTTTTTTCGTCCGTGTTAAATCCTTTAACTTTTGTTGAATATTCAGGCAGTACAAAAGAAAAAACCGACCCTTTGCTCTCTTCGCTCTCTGCCCATACAAAACCTTTATGCGCATTGATAAACTCTTTTGCAATGGGCAGCCCTAAGCCTGTGCCGCCGACTTTGCGGCTTAAGGAGCTTTCTATCTGCTGGAATTTATCGAATACTTTTGTCATGTTTTCTTTGGCAATACCTATCCCTGTATCTTGTACCTGCACCAGAAAATAATTTTCTGCCAGAGGTTCTTTGTTATATTCATAAAACTTTGATATATCAAGGTTTTTGGCTTGTATCTTGTCCAGAGTAATACTTACGCTGCCGTCTTTGCCTGTAAATTTGATAGCGTTTGAAGTTAAATTGGTAAGAATTTGTTCGACTTTTTGCATATCGGCATAAACCCGGGCTTCATCAATATTAATTTTCGCCCCAAAAGTAATATTTTTAGCTTCCGCCGTTGATTTAAGCGTTGAAATTACAAAATTAATAGGGTTAACAAGGTTGATTTCTTCAAACCTGTATTGCATTTTGCCTGCTTCTATCTTGGACAAATCAAGCAAATCATTAATAATACCCGAAAGTCTTACGACATTTCTATCTCCCATAGAAAGGAAGTTCTTCATCCCGTCCGTAAGCTCGCCTGATTTACCGCTGAGCATTATATCTATTGAGTTTTTGATAGCGGTAAGAGGAGTTCTCAACTCGTGTGATACTATTGACACAAATTCGGATTTGAGTTTTTCAAGTTTTTCAAGTTTAACGTTCTTATCCTGAATTTCTTCATAAAGAATAGCGCTCTCAAGCGGCAATGCCACCTGACTGACAACTGTTTGAAAACACGTTATATCTTCATTGGAAAGCTCGGTATCGCGCATAATTTCTACCGTGCCAAAAAATTTGTCGGAAGTTGATATGGGTGAGAATACACTTCCGTAACTCATAACTTCAAGGTCATACTTCCCGTTTTCCTGTTTAAAATTCACCTCCGTTCTGACTTTTTCTATATTTATTTCAAACGGCAGAGATTCATTTTTAAACATGGATTTATAAGCAATCATGGCACGCAATTTTAACGCCTGCTCAAGCCTTTTTGTTATAGGGTAATGAGAATTTATAATGAGGCTTATGTCATCAGGATTGTCCATTACAAGGGTAGAGCATAAAGAATAACTGATACTTTGCTCCAAGCCTTCATTCATAATATTAATAAGCCTGCGTTTGTTTAACGTCCCTGCAAGATTAGAATTGGTGTCGTATAAAACCTTCAGCTGATAAAACCGTTTGGCAAGTTCGCTGTTGTTGGCGGAGAAAATATCGAGATGGTTTTTTAAACGCAAATGCGCATTTACCGTTGCCACGAGGATATTTGGGTTAATAGGACGGGTAACATAGCCGTCGGCGCCTGAAAAAACTTCATCAATCTCAGCGTCTTTATTAACCAGCAAAATGATTTGGATGTCCCCGCCTTCGTCCTGAAGCCTGATTTTCCTGAGGGCAAATGCAATATCTTTTATCGCAGTGTAAGAACAAAGCAGCATAATATCAGGCACAAAAGCCGATATGGTTTCAAAAATTTTACTTTCATCACTCAAATACTCAACAATGTAACCTATTTCTTTTAAAGGGTTAACAATGTTGATAAAATCATCGCTTTGGTTTGAAAAAACTAAAATCTTAGGCATAGCATTATTATACGATGAATAATACGGCGCGCCAACTTATTACCCTTTATAACCTTATTCTTGCAAATTTTTCTTTACATATTCTTATAGAATGTATAAGAAATGGTGATAACTTAAAATATTCTGATACTGAGAACTTATCTAGTGTTTGATGTGGACGGATTTTAATTTTAAAACATAAAGTGAATAAAGTAGAAAAAATATTAAAGTTATAAAAAAAAGAAAGCCGCTCTATATGGGCGGCTACTAGACTTGGGGAGGAGGTTTGGAATATGACCTTATCGGTCTTTCCTTACTTGATTTATATATCGGCAAATTTTTTGAAAACTTTAATGTTTCTTTGAAAAACTCATATGTGTGATGTAGAATAATTTTTGTCAGAGTAATTAAGTTTAAGCGTTATGAAGTTCTATATCAGGCTTACGGCAATATTTTCAGCTATATTAATATTTCAACATCATGCAAATGCAACCACCATGTTTTTGGGCGGGATTGACGAAGCAATAGGAATTGCGGTTGAAAACTCACACGAGTTAAGAAGCGAACAAGCAAGATTTGGAATAAGCGAATCGAGGGTCTTTACGGCAAACAGCATACTTAACCCTGTAATTATTTCCGATAACGGTATAGCTGAAGAGACTTACCGCTTAGGTGTTCAGATAGTTATAGAAACGGCATCAAAAAGAAAAAAACGTACCGAAGCCGCTAATGTAGTGCTTGATATAACCAAAGAAGAAATAAATGCCAAAATACTTGATATAAAATCAAAAGTCAGAAAAGCATACATTGAACTTTATGCATTGCAAGAACAAGAAAAAGCTTCAATGGAAATTTTGAATACAATCGATGAATTGCTGAGAATAACACATGAAAAACAGAAAAAAGGTTTTTTGCGGGATGAAGAAATTTTGCAGATTGAAATTACAAGGATTAACACTGAAAATGAAATTGAAGACACAAAAATGGCAATCTTTAGGGCGCATACCGATTTAAATCTGCTTTTGGGACATGATGCGGGTGTCAAATATTCACTTGAAACCCCCAATTTGGCAGAAAGACTTACAAATATTCATAAACTTAGTCAGGAAGAGCATAGTCAGAATTTGGAAAAACTGCAAATAATTGCATACGAAAACCGCCCCGAACTAAAAATAGAACAAAATAACATTAAACTTGCCGTGAAACGTTTAGAAATAGCAAAAGCAAACCGAGTCCCCAATTTACTCTTGGCAGGCGGACCCGACATGGTAACAACTGACGGTACAAATCTCGGTGCTTTTATCATGGGTGCATTTGAGGTTCCTGTTTTCAACCGCCAGCAAGGACCTATAAAAGAAGCTGTAGCCCAAAGATACTATAGCGAAAAGAATTATGAGCTGCAAAAAAAAGAGATAACTAACGAAATTCAAGATGCTTACTCAAGGATAGTAGCGGATACGATTTTGATAGAAAAATATGAGAACAAACTTTTGCGAAAAGCAAATGAAGTTGTTGCAAAATCTAAACAAAGTTTTGATAAAGACAATAATGACATAATTTTGGCTATAATGGCACAGCAAGCCGCTATTAAAGTAAAGTATTCCTACATAACACTAATCAAAGATTATCAAAATGCAATAAGCGACCTTGAGCGTGCCATCGGTACAAGTATTTAGTAAAAAGCCCTATTCAATAAGAACAGGGCTTTTTTATAATGAATTTTAATTAATTCATAGCGTTTTGAACTGCAACTGCAACCGCTACTGTAGCTCCAACCATCGGGTTGTTGCCCATACCGATTACACCCATCATTTCAACGTGAGCGGGTACTGAAGAAGAACCGGCAAATTGCGCATCTCCGTGCATTCTTCCCATAGTATCCGTCATACCGTAGCTTGCAGGTCCTGCAGCCATGTTGTCAGGGTGAAGAGTTCTGCCTGTACCGCCGCCTGATGCTACAGAGAAGTATTTTCTTCCGTTTTCGTTGCACCATTTTTTATAAGTGCCTGCAACAGGGTGTTGGAAACGGGTAGGGTTAGTAGAGTTCCCTGTGATGGAAACGTCTACGCCTTCGTGAACCATAACAGCAACACCTTCTGAAACATCATCAGCGCCATAAGCTTTAACGCTTGCTCTTTCACCTGTTGAAAAAGGTTTTTCGCTTACGATATGTAATTTGCCTGTCGCATAGTCATATTCGGTTTCAACATAAGTAAAACCGTTGATACGCGCAATAACATAAGCGGCATCTTTGCCTAAACCGTTTAAGATAACCCTCAAAGGCTCTTTTCTTACTTTATTTGCATTTCTTGCTATACCGATAGCGCCTTCTGCGGCTGCAAAAGATTCATGCCCTGCCAGGAAGCAAAAACATTTTGTTTCTTCTCTCAAAAGCATGGAAGCAAGATTACCATGCCCTATCCCTACATCTCTTTGGTCGCCTACAGAACCGGGAATGCAAAAAGCCTGCAAGCCTAATCCGATATCACAAGCAGCGTCTACAGCTGTTTTTGTACCTTTTTTAATGGCAATGGCGCAACCTAAAGTATATGCCCATACTGCGTTTTCAAATGCAATTGTTTGAGTGCCTTTTACGATTTCATCAACATCAATGCCTTTTGATAAACATAAATCTCTGGCTTCTTCCAAGGATTTGAAGCCGTATTCAGGTAAAACTTTGTCTAATTTTGCCTGTCTTCTATCTTGTCCTTCAAATTTAATCATATTTCTATCCTCTTATTGTAATCTCGGGTCAATTGTTTTCACGGCGTCGTTAAATCTGCCGTAAGTTCCGATATTTTTTTCGTAAGCTTCTTTAGCGTCAACGCCTTTTTTGATTTGTTCCATCATTTTGCCTAAGTGAACAAATTTGTAGCCTATGATTTCGTCGTTTTCGTCCAAACCTGTTTCTAAGATGTAGCCTTCTGCTACTTCTAAATACCTTGGACCTTTTTGTTTTGTTGAGAAGATAGTACCTACTTGTGAACGCAAGCCTTTTCCCAGGTCTTCCAGCCCTGCACCTACAGGAAGTCCGCCTAAAGAAAACGCTGTTTGTGTTCTGCCGTAAGCAATTTGTAAGAATAATTCTCTCATAGCAACGTTGATAGCATCACAAACAAGGTCTGTATTTAATGCTTCAAGTATTGTTTTGCCGGGAAGGATTTCGCCCGCCATTGCAGCGGAATGGGTCATACCCGAACAACCAAGAGTTTCAATAAGAGCTTCTTGAATAATGCCGTTTTTAACGTTAAGTGTTAATTTGCAAGTACCTTGTTGAGGTGCGCAGCAGCCGCAGCCGTGAGTTAAACCCGAAATATCTGTTATTTCTTTAGACCTAGTCCATCCGCCTTCTTGAGGAATCGGAGCAGGTTCGCCTTTTACCCCTCTTTTTACGCAACACATTGATTCTACTTCGTGAGAAATCTGTATTGTATCCATCTAATTCTCCTTCTAATTTTTTTGTTTATACACTATAAATTTTCATTCAACCATAAAATATAGTCAAGCATTCACAAAGGGCTTAAGGAAGTTGGGAAGCTGGGAGTTTAAGAGGTGAAAAGGTGAAAAGCTTAAGAGTTGGTTGGCGTTCCCTCACTGCGTTTCGGTCAGCCTACGTCAACGCCACCTCACAACCATTAAACACACTGTTCTAAAATCGTACAACAATCCGACCCGCGTCAGCGGCGCTGTCTTGGATTTTTGGGCGTGCATAGCCTGCCATTTCACTCCAACATTTTTCTAACGAAAAAGTTTCCGTTCAATTCGGCTATTGCTCTTACGGGCTGGGTTCGGCTTTGCCTCACACGGCACCCTTCCAAAAATCCGCTGTCTTGGATTTGCACAACTCGCAACCCTCATCGGGTTGCTTCGAACAGACGGCGTTCCCTACACTGTGTTTCGGTCAGCCTAGTGCAAATCCGCAAAAAAAGGGCTAACTTTGGGTTAGCCGAATACTTGTTTAAAAAAAGGGAATTTAATTGGAAGGAAGTTGGAAGGAAATTTAATTGCTCGTTTCTTATTAATTTATCTCTTCTGTATATATAAAGTATATTCTCGTCCAAAAATTGCGTATTTCAATGTAATAGTTACAAAACTTAATACAAAATCCTCAACAAGTAACGGGCAAGAGTATTTCAAAGGTAGTGCCTTCACCTTCGTTGTTGTAAACTTTTATCTCACCATGGTGGTCTTCAATAATTTTTTTAGCCAAAGATAAACCTAACCCTGTGCCTATACCGATTTTTTTGGTTGTAAAGCCGAATTCAAAAATTCTGTCTAAGATTTCAGGGTCGATACCTTCCCCGTTATCTTTAATTGCAACGGATATAAAATCACCTTTTTCAGCAGTTGTAATTTCAACGATACCTTCATTTTTAATACTTTGAATAGCATTAATCAAAATATTCATTATAACCTGGTTAATATGGTCGGCAAAGCATTTTATGGGCGGAATGTCAGCATAATTTTCGATAATTTTAACTCTGTTTTTAGCTTCATGGCGCACAAGCTCTATCGAGCTTTTGATTCCTTCGGTTATATCGACCTTTTTAAGCTTGGCTTCATCCAGTCTGGTAAAGTTTTTCAGCGATTTAACTATTTTTTCTATCCGCTGAATGGCTTCTTTGTTCACAGGATAAATCTGCTGCAGCAAATTAATAAGCTCATGCCCGTCTTTGCCCGAATTAATAAGTTTTTCAACCAAATCAAGGTTGCTTGAAATAGCCCCTAACGGAGTATTAATTTCGTGTGCAACACCTGCCACAAGCTGCCCTAAAGTTGCCATTTTTTCTGATTGTACAATTTGAAGCTGCGCATTTTTCAACTGCTGCAATGCTGTTTCCAAAGACTGTTTCTGCATTTCAAGCTCTTCAAATAACGCCGCCTGATTGAATGCCGTTGATAAGAGATTGGATAAATTTTTAATTAAATCTTCTTCTTCCTGCGCAAAATCGCTGTCCTTCGCAATCACCATTCCGCCTGCAAGGTTTTGACCTTGAAAAACCGGAACATACAATTCACTAAAACTATTCTCTCTGAAAGTCTTAACCTTGTCTTTAAAAATATTATTTTTGTAGTTAACGGTGTTGTTTTCTGATTTTATAAACATAAACTCCTGAAGATTAACAGTTTTTTTAAGCTGTTCTTCAACTATTTCAAGGATTTTAGCCGTATCAATATGTTCTCTTATTTTAGAAGAAATGAGGTTAAGGAGCTTTGTCCTCAAAAACTGTGATTCCAGTTTCTGCTTAAGTTCTCGTGTTTGCGAAACTTCGGATTGCAGCTGAAAACACCTGTTTTCAAGATTTTTACTAAATCGGTTTTGCAAGAATAAAATCCTGCAGCCTGCTTCTTGAAAAGAATACAAAAAATATTCCGAAAATTGGTCCTCACCCTGTTGTAATATTACATTTGCAAAAAACGGTTCGTTAGAATTAAGGCAAGCATAAAGCGGGGTATAAGTCATAATTTCATCGCTTTGGAGAATACAAATTTCAAAGTTTAGCAAATGGTTAATCTCGTAAATATTTTTCAAATTCGAAAATCTTTCTACAGCGCTTGAGTTCATGGAGATAATTTCACCGTTTTCGTGCAGGATAAATATTTCATTATTGGAAGAGAAAAATATTTCTTTAAAAAATTTTGGCAATTCGGGTATTTTCATCATCTATTTTCGCAATCTCTGATAAAAGCTTTATAAGAACGGTCGTAAGTTTTTTCGCCGGCAGGAGTAAAGAAACAGCCGGGAATTTGCCCCGCACTGCGGTGATAAGCTACACATTCACAGCACAGCCCTCTTCTTTGGCAGGGATAAGAACAGGTACAATGTGCTTTGTTTTGGCTGATTTTGCATTCCATAGTAAACTCCTTTACTTAACTTCAAGCAGGGTTGACTTCATATTTTCTATTTTTTCTAAAATATCTTCATCAATATCATTCCTGTCTTTTAGATATTTATCAAGTATTTCGTTAGATTTTTTGATATCGCCCGTAGTTTGGTACAGTTCGGATAAGCGGATATAAATAGTAAACTCTTCCGGAAACATTCTTATGCTTCTTTTTAAAACGGTTATCGCCTTTTCCGTATTCCCGGAGGCTGCTAATAAATCCGCGAATTCAAGCTTGCAATCAAGAAAAGCCGGGTTTAAGTCCAAAGACTTTGAATACTCTTCAAGCGCATCCTCAACTTGCGCAAGTTCAATATAAGTTTTTGCCAAGTCATAATGATACATATAATCATCAGAGTTTAATAGGACTGCATCTTTAAAATACTTGAAGGCAAGCATATAATCTTCTTGTCGAAAATAAATCTTGCCGAGGTTATAAGAAATTTGGTGTTCGCCGGGATTGATTTTTAAAATCTTAATATAGTTTTCACGGGCATTTTCAAAATCATTTTTAAGGTAATAAGCATTTGCAATACCTAAAATAACATCGTAAGAATCTGCAGATATAGTCAAAGCCCTTTTAAAGCAATTAAGCGCTTTTATAATTTTGCCTGTATCAATATAAGAATTAGCCAGCGCTATGTAGGATTTTAGGTCGTATTTGTTATAAGAAATAGCTTTTTTAAAGCAATTTTGGGCTTCTTCGCCTAACCCTAAAATACTTAAAATAACACCTTTTTTATACAAACAATAGGAATCATTCGGATTTCTTTTCAAGATTGAATTAAATCTGTCTAAAGCACGTTCATATCTGTGTTTAGCCATTAAAATTTCTGCAGTAAGCTTTTGCGCATCGTCATTGACGGGCATAAAATTAAGAACCTCATTAATAAGAATTTGGGCTTGTTCAATATCACCGTCGGCAAAGTAATTATTAGCCAAAAGAATTTTAGCGGTATGGTTAATCGGATTAATTTGCAGCGTGTTTTTAAGAGCGGTAATTGCCTTATCATGTTTTTTCAAAATACTGTAGCAAAATCCGATATAATAATAAAGTTCATCATCTTTAGGGTTGATATTCAATGCAAAATTAAATTCATCAACCGCCAAAGCATATTTTTCTTCTTCAATATAAAGCTGCCCCAAAAGCTTGTGCGCATCATAATTGGAAATATCCTGCGTTAAAATATCCACAACATATTTTTTGGCTTTTTCATAGTCTTTGTCTGCAAAAAGTATTCTTGCGACGGCCATTTTTGCATCAATATTATTTTCATTGATGGAAATGGATTTTAAATAATATTTAAGCGCATGTTCGTAGTTAAACAATCTTTCATAAGCCTGAGCCAGCAAAAAATAGTTAGCCGAGGTGGGCATGATATTAATAAGTTTATCCCTGAGAACATACAAGGCCTTTTCATAATCTTCATTATCAACATACAAAAAATATAAATTTTCCAAAATAGAGGTATTATTAGGTTCGTATTTAAGAGCAAGATTCAAAAATTCCACAGCAGAGTCAATATCATCTGTGTTCTCATAAACTTTTGCAGCGCTCAGGTAAGCTTCAATATTATGTGGCTCAAGCTCTAAAATTCTTTCATAGTTAGAAATAGCCTTGTCATAATTGCTTAAAAACAAGTAGCATTGTGCTATTTTGCTCAACACAAAGGTATTTTCGGGGTTATCCGCCAGAACTTTGTAATATAATTCAATAGCTTTTTTATAATTTTTCTGAATAAAATAAGAGCCGGCCTCTCTAAGATTTTCGTTCATATTTAACCTCACTTGCTTACCATATTATAAGCTACGGCGCAAAAATTGTATAGGCTCTTGCTAAATATCAGCTTAGCCGCCTTTAGATATTTTTATATCAATTAATTCACGTTTAATTTTTTCTATGCAGGCTATTTGGCTGTAATACCATTCTCTGGCGGTTATTCGGACAACTTTAAAACCGCATCTTTCAAGAATAGTTTGTTTGTAAACCTGTTTTTGGCAGGTTTCAAACTCGTCGTCCATGCCGTCGCATTCAACGGCAATCTGATTTTCGCCGTCGCCTGTAATAAGGTCAACCCGCATGCCTGCGGTTTCAAAACCTGATAAAACTTCTAATCCTTCATCTATGCACATTTGTGCAATTTCTCTTTCAAGTTTATTGTTATAATCCGCCAAATTAGGGTCTAACCGTTTTGATATTTCATAATGTTCGTTAAAATCACGAATATAATTCAAGAAATCACGCATTAAACCTGCGGGTAAATCCTGAGGTTTTTTGGAAATAAAACAGATTAATTTTTTGCGTGCTCTTGTTATTGCAACGTTAAACAGGTTTGGCTTCTGTACAAAGGTTAAACTTTGGTTATGACTGTTAGGCGCAAGCGCAAAAGAAAGCATAATTATATCACGCTCATCACCCTGAAAAGTATGGGCTGTTCCTATATCAATTTCATGTTTGCGGACGAGTTTGTCAGGTATAACCTGTGCAACAGCTTTTTTAATAAGTTCAACCTGACCTCTGAAAGGCGAGATAATACCTATAGAAACAGGCTTTTTAGGCTTTTTGGCCGCGTCTTCCTGCATTATTTCCTGAAGGCGCTCCAGAAGTTTTTCAACTTCTGCCGCATTTCTGGTTGCGTCGGGGTCAACTTTAGCATCTTCGACAATATGAAGTTCCAAAATCCCGCCAAGCTTGGTTTCTTTGTTCATTATACGAAGCCTTGAACCGTAAAATTCTTTATTGCTAAAGTCTATTATCGGCGGCAAACTTCTGAAATGCTCATCAAGCAATATCGGGCAGGTTGAATAATAATTTGCCAAATCAAATACCGAATTTGTTCTGAACCGCCACATTAACTGGTACTTGTCGGGTATGTTGTACTGGGTGAAGAACGACTGTTCTTTTGCTTTTTCAAGGAAGGATAAATGGGGCAGCTGCTTGTCATCGCCGACGACTATCGTCTTTTTCGCCCTGAACATTATAGGGAAGCAGCTTGCGATATCACATTGAGAAGCTTCATCGATAATAGCCACATCAAAAAGCCCTGCTTTTAACGGTAAACTTTCGCTGACAGCATAGGTTGTAACTGCCCAGCAGGGAAAAGCCTCAACCAACGGCTGAAAATCTTCATCTTCAAGCAGTCTGTTTTGCAGGTTTTTCTTGCGTTCTATTAACGCTTTGGAATGCACCATCAAACGCTGGCGTTTCGCTTGGTCGCGGGTTATTTCGTTCAATGCCTTGCGGCGTTTGTTTTTCAAAATATCTATGGCAAGTTTACGCTGCTTTGTCTTTAAATCCCGCACCTGCTGCAATAATACGTGCAAATTTCCTATCTTATTGATTTTTTGCTCGATTGATTTTAATCGGTTATATAATTCTTTCACTTCAAGCTCTTCGCTGATTGCGATAACTGCTTCATGAGTGAATTCAAGGTTTTTGAGCATGAGGCTTTTTCTCAGCTGAAAATTATAAATCCAGAATAAAATCTTGTTAAAGAAGTTTGTTCCTTCCGACACTTTTTCAATTTTTTTCAAAATTGATTTGCCTATGGAAATATCCATATCAGAAAGCTTTTTGTTGATATATTCGTTCTCAAGCTTTGCCGCATTTGTTTTATATTCTTCCAAAATTTCATACCAGATATGTTCGAGTTTAATTATTTCATCGGCTTTCTTTTGCGTGTCGGAAATGTTTTTCAAGAGGGTTTTCATATCGTCAATATCGGCAAAAACAGCCCCCTCAAACCCTGTGTCTAAATCAAGCTTGTTTGATAAAATATCCTGTATTTCGAAATTCAACTGCTTTTGGTAATTGGCTCTTCCTGCCCTCAATGCCAAATAAGGCGCGCCAAATTCACTGAGCCTTTCTACCACAACATCTACAGCTTTATCCATACGTGAAGCAACAAGTACACTCTTGCCGTTAGCAACAAGGTGCGTAACCAGATTAACGATGGTTTGTGATTTTCCTGTTCCCGGAGGACCAAAAACAGTTATTAAAGTATTATCGTCAACAGCTTTCAACACCTCTGTTTGAGATTCGCTTAAAGACAAGGGGGTAATCGGGCAAAAATCCTTGTCGCTTTTTCGTACGCTTATTTTGCCTTTTGTGCCCATAAATTCTTCGTTTATCGGACGCAGAGAAGTTTCTCTGAACACTCCGCTCGGTTTTTCCGCCATTTGTGTAAGTTCATGCAAAACACCAGCCGTAACGGTTGGTCTTTTGGTTAAAATAACCGCAGATTTGTTGGTTATGGCTATGTCGCTGTCTTTGTCGACTTCGGGTTTTTTAGCAAAGAAGCTTGCGCATTCGCTTATATCAAGCTCGGGGATAATTGATTTTAAGGTGGTTAAAAATATTTGCATTTTTTCATGGGTAACGGGATAATCAGGCACTACGTCAATCAAGCCGCCAAAGAGGTTTTCTGCCTGGTCTTCATCATCATAGTTAAGCAAACCTGAAAGCGCGCCTGTATTAAGTGAAATGGTTTCTTCGGTCAAAATCAAAGCCAGATTTGTCCCGCTTCGCTCAAGCCTGCAAGGTATGTACAAAAGCGGGGTTAAAAACTCGTTTGAAACTTTTTTCTTGCCTGATTTGCCTTCTACAAAGAGAAATCCGAACATAAGATATTTGTCTTTTTGTGAGGTATCGGCATGTACCATTAATTTAGTCAAATGACCGTCAGAATCAGAAAGTTTCAGCGGATTATTCGGCGAAATAAGCATTCCTGCCTCTTCTTCCAAAAACACCCATTGATTGTCCTTATCCTGATTTAGGTTTCTGAATGTAGCGCTTTTAACTTCTTCTCTTATACAATCGTGCAAATACTGGCAAAGCCTTTTTAAAAAGCTCTGTTGAAAAGCACTGTTTATTAACTTTGATGCTTCTTGCAGCATAATATCCCCTTTTTGATAAATTTGATTATGTGATTAACACCTTATTATAGGTCATTTGGGTGCTTTATGTCTATAAAGGATTTGGAGTATAAATCAGATTGGCGGCTAAGAAGCTAAGAAGTTGAGCAGCTGAGAAGCTGGGAAGCTGGGATTAAGTTTCAGAGCGGAAGAGATAGCCGCCTCACTGTAACAAAAAACCGCTCTTTTGAAGCGGTTTTTTAAAAATATTATGTTAAACAGAAATTATAATCTGTCAGCAACATATTTTGTAGATTCAGCTAATCTTGTAGAATAACCCATTTCGTTATCGTACCAGGAAATAATTTTAACCATGTTGTCACCGATTGCCATTGTCAATGCAGCGTCAACGGTTGAAGATTGAGAACTGCCGATGAAGTCTGTAGAAACAAGCGGTTGTTCTTCGTAAGCAAGAATTTTACCGTCAGCGGCTTCTTTTAAAGCAGCGTTTACAGCTTCTGCGGTTACAGGTTTTTCTGTTTCAAACACAACGTCTACAACTGAAACGTCAGGGGTAGGAACACGCATAGCGAAACCGTTCAACTTTCCTTTTAATTCAGGCAGCACCAAAGCAACAGCTTTAGCGGCACCCGTAGTTGTAGGAACAATGTTCAAAGCGCCTGCTCTCGCACGACGAGGGTCTTTGTGTCCGGCGTCTAAAAGTCTTTGGTCGCCTGTGTATGAGTGAACAGTTGTCATCAAACCTTTAACGATACCGAATTTTTCTAAAACAACTTTAGCTACGGGAGCTAAACAGTTAGTTGTACAAGATGCCATAGAGATTACATTGTGCAGTGAAGAATCGTATTTGTCTTCATTTACCCCGAGAACGATTGTAATATCTTCGTTCTTTGCAGGAGCAGAGATGATAACTTTTTTAGCGCCTGCTGCAATGTGGGCTTTTGCTTTTTCAGCATCCGTGTAGAAACCTGTAGATTCAATAACTACGTCTACTCCAAGCTCTCTCCAGGGAAGAGCTGCAGGGTCTTTTTCTGCATAAAATTTAATTTTTTTACCGTTGATTACAAGACCATCTTGCGCAACTTCAACAGTTCCGTCAAATCTACCCATAACCGAGTCGTATTTGAATACGTGTGCTGCGTTTTCAGGAGATAACCCCGGGTCATTAATTGCAACGTAATCAAGTTCGTTGAAAATACCTTCTTTAATAGCTGCTCTTAATGTGTTACGGCCAATTCTGCCGAAGCCGTTTATAGCTACTTTTACCATTTGAAAGCCTCACTTTCTTAAATATTCTATCATCTTAATTTATATTCCAAACATACCTCAAAGGCAAGAGAAAATTAACACACTAAAAACAGGAAATTTTACCGCAACTATCGTGAAAACGCTTGCTATACAGGACAATCATATATAAAAACCGTAAAAAGATTAAATTCTTGTGCAGTGCATTCATAAATGCTACAATTTAATCTGAATAAGACACATAATACGGTATAACAATGGATTTATTTAATTTTGATTTTTCTTCCATACCTGCATACTATACGGATATGGCGTTGAGAGTGACATTGGCATTGGTTTTGGGCTTTGCAATCGGTATTGAGCGTGAAATAACAAGCAAATTTGCGGGGCTTAGAACCCACATACTTGTTTGTTTAGGTTCCTGTGTGTTTACTATTTTATCAATTTATGCTTTCCCTACAATTTCCGCAGGCGGAAATCCGGTAGCATACGGTGACCCCGCCAGAATTGCCGCCCAAATACTTACGGGTATAGGTTTTATAGGCGGCGGTACAGTGCTGCGTCATGGTCCTTCAGTTTTCGGACTTACTACGGCGGCGACTTTGTGGACTACCGCAAGTATCGGAATGGCTGCAGGAGCAGGTTCCATATCCCTTGCTGTTTTTGCCACGATTTTAACTTTAATGGTTCTTATTCTTATAAGAAATCTTGAGGTTACTTTCTTAAGAGGACTTTCCCAAAAAACCGCCAATATTAAGGCAACCTTGGTTGTTGACAGTGCAAATTTAAACGAAGTTATAACAAAATTAGGCAAAAAATTCAGGAAAATTGTTGAACTTAATCATACAAAAAGCGACAGGGAACAGGGAAAAGAAAAAATTTATTTCGTTACAAAAGTTGTTTCAAAAGACCCTATTCTTGATATGTATAGTGAAATCAGCAAAATTGAACATGTTGAAAATGTATATATTACAAACCTAAACTTTGAACCATGAGCATAATCGTAAAAAAGAAAAAATATAATAAAAAAAGAATTATACTAAGGATTATATTCCTCGTGTTGATTTACTTTACCAGTTTTTTTACATTGTATGTAATATTCGGTGAAAAACAACCGCCCAAAAAAATCATTCAAAATGAAAGTTTACCCGGTATTCAAACCGCAGGGGAGCAAGCATTTGCCGCTAAAGATTATCCAAAGGCAATTCAATATTATAGATCCGAGGTTGATAAAAATCCTGATAATTATAAGGCAATGACACGGCTTGCCATGGCTTACAGCGCAATAAAGGAATATGACCGTGCAAAATTTTATTTTTTTGGTTCAAAAGGACTTGCACCAAATTATTCAGACAACTATATTGAACTTGCAAAATTGTATTTAGAAATAAATGAACTTAATATGGCGGAAGAAGCGATGAAAATGCTGCCGCTTAATAAAAAAGAAAATTTCGTAGCCAAAGGCGATTTTTATATTCTTATGGCGCAAAAAAGCGATTCTACCGAAGACAAAATTATAAACCTTAACAGAGCGTTAACTTATTACAAAAAATATGATGAAAAAAAATATAATACGGCTTTAAAAGAACTTGTAAATAACTACTATAAAATAGCCGACAAGCAGTTCCAGTCCGGTGATGTCCAGGGTGCTGCAAATATTTTAAAAATTATTGAAAAATATCAAAATACGGCGGAAACTAATAACAAACTTGCCATAGTATTTTTGGTAGATAACCCTGCAGCTGCCGTAAATTACCTCAAGCAGGCGGTTATTTTGTCTAAAACACATGAAGAAAAGCTTGCAACCAAAGCTAATTTAATTAACTTTATCAACTATTTTGAAAAAGACGGGCAAGAATTCCAGGCAGACTACACAAAAAAACTATTAAAAATATTGGAAGAAAGTTTAATTCCTGCCAGCGAAAAATTTTTCAATATAGTTATTGAAGATGCAAAACTTGAATTTAAAAAAGACAAAGGAAAGGATGATGTATTTGCAATCTTCACATTCAAGGTGAAAAACCTGTCAGCAAAAAATATTGAAGATTTAAGAGCAAAAATAGTACTGTTTAATGAAACGGAAGAAAAAACAGAAGAGCTTGAAAAACAGATTATAGACGAAAAAAATATCTTAAGCCCGCAAGAAACAACAGATACAATAACAATAAAGACAAAAACCCCGATTCCTTATTTTGCAGATACCACCCAATACAGCGCGGCATTAAGTTTTTCTAAAAATCAGGACAAATGGCAGGTATACAGGACATTGGAAGGCAGCCGCATAAAATGATAAAATTAATTGTAAAAGTCATATCAGTTTTTATTATTTTTTTGACCTCACCCTATGTACTCGCCGCTCCTGTCGGAATTTTAGATTGCGATGGTTCGTTCAATGAAACTTTTAAAGCTGCTAACATAGATTCAGTATTAATTCCCAAAGCGAACCTGTCGTCTTTAAGTATCAAATCCGTGCAGGTACTGGTTATTCCTTGCTATGATAAACTGACTTCCAATGATTATAATTCCCTGAAAGAGTATGTCAATTCAAAAGGAAAGCTGGTTCTTATAACCCCTGCCAAAGATTCAAACCCGGAGTTTTTTAAAAAACTGGCTTCTATTATCGGTGTAAATGTTGAAGGTATTGAAACAACAGCTCAAAAAAAGGAAATTAACTGGGTGGAAAAAACTCTTAGCGATAACCAATTGGAGAAAAACACCACTGTCGCTAAAATATCTCTGACAGGGAATACAACGGCTTTAGCGGTATTTGATGAAACAGAAAAGAATGAATGCGCGATATCCTTCAACCCTGACGGGGTTTTTATCAGCTGGCGCTGGGGTAAGGATGCCGATAAAAACTTTAACGCGAAATCTATGGAGTATATTTTTGAGTATATTCTGCCTAAAACTCAAATTATAAAATCCGTGGTTTATACAAAATCCGATTTCAAAAATGACCTTAAAAAACTGCAAGAGGCAAGAGAGGTTGCAGATAATTATTCAAACAACATCTCATGCTACAGCGGCGATTTATGCAATGCACAAGAGCAGGCGCAGCGCTCAAAAATAAACGAAATACTTGCTCAAGATGCTTACGAAAAAGGCAGTTACGACTTGTGTAAAACATATCTGTACAATGCAAATGCTAATATTTTAAATACTATTTGTTACGCTAAACCGTTAAAAGCTGCCCAGCACAGGGGAATTTGGCTGGACAGAGGCAGCATAGTTAATATAAAAAACCAGGCACAAATGGGGCAAGTGTTTGAAAAGCTTAAACAGGCAGGTATTAATACCGTTTATATAGAAACCTATAACGCAGGATACAGTATTTTTCCGTCAAAAATGGCTGCCCAAAACCCTTTAACTATAAATTCAGACCCGCTAAAATGGGCGGTGGAGGAAGCTCATAAACGCAATATTAAACTTCATGCCTGGATTTGGGTATTTGCGGTAGGCAATGACAGACATAACCCTATAATTAATAAACCAAAAGACTTTGAAGGTCCTGTTTTAAGCAATTACCCCGATTGGGCATTAATCGGCGAATACGGCAATCTAAGACCCAAAAACCAGCCCGAATTTTGGATTGACCCGTCCAATAAAGAAGGGGTTAACTTCTTGCTTAATCTGGGCAAAGAAATCGTTGCCAAATACCAGGTGGACGGCATTCAGCTTGATTATATAAGATATCCCTTCCAAAATTCAAGCAACCTTATGGGATTAAACAGCAATTCGGTAGAACAATTTGAAAATATTACAGGCGAAAAATTGCTCAATACCAACTATGAAACATCTATTCTCTGGATGCAATGGAAAGAAAAAAATATAGATAACTTTGTTCAGCGCTTTAATTATGAAACAAAAAAAATAAACCCTAACCTCAAAATCTCCTGTGCCGTGTTTGGCAAAAGCCAACAGGAAAGACGTGAAACCGTAGGACAAAATTGGGAGCTTTGGGCAAAAAATGACTGGGTTGATATTATAAACCCTATGACCTACTCCATGAACGTTCAAAGTCTTGCCAAAAACCTTGAGTGTTTTACAAACGAAGTTAGTTCCAAATGCCTGATATATCCGGGTATTGCCTTAAAACACGTCGATGAAATTGAAATGCTTAAACAGCTTAACTACATTGAACAGGAAAAAGGAATGCTGGGCTCTACCATATTTGCTTATGCACAGCTGGATGAGAAAAAAGCCAATTTTCTTCAATACGGTATTTTTTCGGATAATGCGGCAAACCCGTCTTACAATCAGCCCAAATGCGCATACAGCATGCTAAATACTTTTAAGGATAATCTGACTTTGTACTCTAATATTGCTTATGATATGAGTGCAAAAGAAAGAAAAGATTTCGATACAATTATTGCACAGGTAAATTCAACTCTTGTTGATATACAAAATTTGCAATATCAAAGAGCTTTGAAAAAAGTTAATATAATCGAAAAAGACACCTCGGCATTTACATCTGTTTATATGAAATATGATTTTAACCGCCCAAAAGAACTGTTAAGCCTTGTAAAACAAACAAAAATTTTATTAAGCATCGCAGCCAAAAAATAGTTGCATTTCACTATATAATCTTTCATACTATATACATGGAAAATAATAATTTAATCAATCCTAATTTCAGTGAAATAGGCTATATACAGATATACACAGGCAACGGAAAAGGGAAAACCACAGCTTCTTTAGGCTTGGCGCTGCGTGCGCTGGGGAGGGGCTGGCGTGTCTTAATTGTATTTTTTACCAAAGGCGGTGATGATTACGGTGAACTTTTTGCATTAAGAGAATTATCCCCAAAACTCAAAAAACAATTAACCATTGTGCAAGCAGGATTGGACAGAATAGTTTATTCAAACAACCAAAATGAAGATGATAAAAAAGCAGTAAGAGAAGGATGGGAAATTGTAAAACAAGCCGCAGTATCTAAAGAATACCAGCTGATAATAATGGATGAAGCTAATATAGCTATAGATTTGAACTTAATTACCGTTGAAGAAATGAAGGAATTTCTCAGCAATAAGCCCAAAGCTCTGGAAATTGTCTTAACAGGCAGAAGAGCAAATGAAGAAATAACAGAGCTGGCACATTTGGTTTCCAACATTGACCCTGTCAAGCATTATTGGGATATAGGGATACATGCCCGTAAAGGAATAGAATATTAACAGTTTGTTCTATTTTTTTTAATTTAGAGTATAATGTAATTAAATATTTTGTTTTAGGAAAAAAATGAGAAGAATATCACCCCTTGAGCTTGTAGGCAAAACTATTTTAGATGTTGATATATATGATGAAAACGGTGTAGTTATCTACCCTATGGGATTAAAACTGAACCCTAATATTATTATGCAAATGAATTATAAACAGCTGTTTATAAAACCTGTTGCAAAAAGAGGCCGGCTTCTGGAAGATGATATGGAATTGATTGGCGAACCTGAAATTAAGTCAATTATTCCCCAGAGTATCACCGATAATTTGGTTGATAATACTAAAAAGATTTTGTACAAAATACTTGACCAAAAAACACCCGATATGTCCGTATGCGAAGCGACAAGAGATATTATTGTTGACGAAATATCAGACAAACTTGATAAAGCGGAATGTATGGGGCAGCTGAGGGTATTTGACCACTACACATATTCTCACACAATTAACGTTTCATCTATGGCAACAGCGCTTGGTATGATGTTGAACTTTAGCGAAGAAGATATCAAAGACCTTGCTATGGGCGGTTTGCTGCATGACATAGGCAAAATGAAAGTTTCAAAGGCTATATTAAATAAACCTGACAAACTTACCCCTGACGAGTTTACCGAAATGAAAAATCATACAGTATACGGCTATAACATTATAACGAAAGAATTAAAACTTAAAGAAGATATAGCAAGAGTAGCGCTTGAACATCAGGAAAAATACGGCGGCTTTGGCTATCCCGGCGGCTTAAAAGGCAAAGCCATACACCTGTACGCACAGGTAGCGTCCATTTGCGATGTTTATGATGCGCTTGTTTCAGAAAGAGTTTATAAAAAAGCAATGAAATCCCACGAAGCAATTAAAATTATGCTCTCTGAAGGCAGCCGCTCGTTTAATCCGTTTATGCTCTATAAATTTATTTACCTTGCAAATTATAAAGATACTTCAGCTCTTATTACAGGTGAGAACTCGGAACCTCTTACAAAAGAACAGCTAGAGAGCATGGATACTACAATTTAAAATAAAAAGGCAATTTTTTTTCATAAAATGACTTTATTAAATTAAGGGTAACAAAATCATGTAAGGGGCGGTATTATGAACGAACTTGAAACAGCACAAAAATCCAAAAACAGTTTTAGAGACAATTTAGATAACTACATTATTTTTGATGAGGAATTTAATACTAATTCTGTATTGTATGAAACTTTCTTTAACTATGCATTTTTGCAAAAACCTGACCTTCAGGGTAAGTATTTGGAAAAATATCTGTTTGACTTGAAACAGGATGTCGTTGAATATTTTGAAGAAAATAAAGCAGTTTACAACTTCGAAACACTGTTGAATTTAGCATATTTCAGACTTAAAAAAGCATCCGAGCAGTATTCGTTGCTTAAAAATTACGTTAAGGACGAAAAAAAATTAACAGATGTAACTAAAAAAGCTAAACAATATAAAGAAGAATTTGAATTGGTTTTAGCCCTTAAGTACTAAAATGTAAAAATTAGTTTTTTTGTAATCTTCTCAATTTAAAAAGCCGCCGAAATATTCGGCGGCTTTTCCCATTCCTCAAAATTTGCTCTTAGTCTAGTAGCGACTCTAAAATAGCTGCATTCTTGTTAGCGACAGCACTTTCTTTAACTCTTGCTTTATGAATATAAGAACGAAGTGCTTCTCTGATAAGCTCACTGCGTGTTCTTGATTCATTTCCTGCAACGCTGTCAATTCTCTCTAAAAATTCGTCGGGCATTGAAATAAGTACTCTAGCCATGTTTTTCTCCTCTTCTGTATTTTGTACAATTTGTTATCTCTTATACTTTAATAAAAACATTCTGTTATATAAAATTGCTATACTGCGTATTCAGATGTTATATTATTTTAACATTTGTTCATATAAAATACAATTATACGGCTATAGTTGAGTTTCAGCGCATGATTTTTTTTCTTTTTTATACAAATCATTCATTTTTTTGTTTAAGTATATATTTAAATTCTTCAATTCTTTAATATTTATCTTGCGATATTGACCTTTTTCAAGCCCCGAAATATTGATTGTCGCATGTGAAATACGTTTAAGCGCCTGAATCGGATGTCCTATGCTTTCCATCATTTTACGGATTTGCCGGTTATAGCCCTGGTGAAGGGTTACCTTAAGCATGCTTATGCCTTTTTTGTATTCAAGCATTTCAACTTCCGCATAAGCAACTTTGCCGGGTTCAATTTCAATACCGTTTTCGAGTTTGTATATATCACCCTGGCTTAATTTACCTTTAATTGTTACTTTATAAACCTTTGCCACTTTTATTTTTGGGTGGGTTAATTTCAAAAGCAAATCACCGTCATTGGTCAAAATTATTAAACCTGATGAATCTTTATCCAATCTTCCTGCGGGGTTTAAAGATTTCAAGCTTTCCGGAAGTATATTATAAATGGTTTTGCGTTTTTGCGGGTCTGATTTTGTCGTTATATAGCCCGCAGGTTTGTGAAACGCATAATATTCATGTTTTTGAGGCACAATAGGCTTGCCGTCTATTATTACAGTATCTTTGCCGCCGAGCGTTATTCCGAGTTCCGACACTATTTTGCCGTTAACTTTAACTTTGCCCAGGGATATTAATTCATCCGCAGCACGTCTTGATATATCAGTGCAGGAGGCTATATATTTATTTAATCTTACTTTTTTATCCATGCCTGCATTGTAACATAAAGATTATTAAAGCATGAGCCTTAGCCGGTGATTTATCGGCAACCGCCGTTGTGGCGAAAGACACAACCGGGGTTCTAAGTCGGATTAATTTAATTTATCAAATTTTAAAATTGTCGGAGGTGACAAAGTTTGAACTTTTAGCCATTAATTTATTAAATGGAATCAGAAATCCAGACAATTTTTTATTCTTTGAAAAATTGCAAGATCTTATAAAGTCTAAAAAGTGATTTTAAGCTATCATTCCTGATATATAATTTTGTCCTTCTTCTTTAAATTGGGTTAAATCCATAAATTGTTTATCTGTATTTCTAAGCAGTCGGGCTAGAGTTCTAGTGCTTAAGTTCATTTTTGAAAAATCATCATAAACAACAACGCTTTGAGCCTTGGAGCCTTTTTGTTTAAATTCTAAACAAGACGCAACGACATCTAAGGCTTTATTATTATCTTTGACTCCAAAAAGATATAATGACCGTTCTTTGCCTTCAAAAGCGTAATCAACTTTATTCTCAGGATACTCTTTTATTGGTACGAAGTCTTTTTTTACATTAATATCTTTAAATGAATCGGAAATCAATTCAGAAAGAACATCGTAAAATATGCTTTTTTGCCTATGAGAGTCAAAATATTTTAAACTTGATATTTTACTCAAAGTTTCGGCAAAATGTAAAAAGTCAGTATTTAAATTATCTAAATCTGTATCTAAGAAAATATTTCCATTTTCTTGGTCAAGAGAATTTTCTTTTAATATCTCATTATAGACCCTTTGATTAGTTTTAGATAACTCTTCTAAATAGTATGACAATTTCATTACAGTGAGACCATAGTCGCAAAATCTTAACATATTGTTTTGATTCACTTCTAAGAACATTTCAACCATGTCGCCGTCTTCATGAAAAAATGGCGCTATAATTTGATAAATATTTGGACGTTTTTCCTTGATTTTTATTTCTGTATTTATATATTTTTTAACGTCATCAATTGTAATCATCGTGACTCCTGTTCTTCAAATAAAAACAATTGTACTACTTTATAATCTCCAAAGAATTTATTTATATCGTCTTGTATATTCATATCTTGCCAAAATCTTGTAACAGCTTCTTCAAATGTTTTATAGTCATTTGATTCAAAAGCCCAACATTCTGCATTATAACCTTCTCTGAGAGCTTCTGAAGTAGCTTTATGAATATGAAAACTTCCTAAAACTTCATCATCAATTATTTTATTTTTGTGGATACCATGTGAGCCATTATATCGTACTAAAAAGATATCTTTATTAAGTTCTGGGGCAAAATATGACAAAATAACTGAAAAATTCTCAGAAAACTTTTTATTTTTACGCAAATGAACCTTGAATGTTACTTTTGTATTATCAATCAGAGCAAGTTCAAAATCATTTCTATAAGAACCTTGAATCAACTTTGTTTCTTTTTTAGGATTTTTAATTATCTTTTTTGGGGCACTTATAAGTTCTGAAATTTGTTTATCTTCCATAAATTGACACCTTTCAGCAGTACCACATGAAATATTATACTCTTAAGAAACACTTTTTAAATACATTAGTTGGTTTATTTTACGAAAATTATTAATAAGAAATTAAGGTTTTACACTTGAACTTTTAAACCCCAATGAGGAAAATAAAAATAGACCTTTTAGAAGGTCTATTTTAAAATTGTCGGTGGGGGGACTTGAACCCCCATGAGTTTCCTCGTACGCCTCTGAAACGTATGCGTCTACCATTCCGCCACACCGACACCAAAATAGGTATTAAATTTTCAACGATTGTTAAACATTATTATAGTACAAAAGCTTTTCAGCGCGTCTACCCCTCTCACAAAACGATACTTGTCTTGGATTTTTGGGCGTGCATAGCCTGCCATTTCACTCCAACATTTTTCTGACGAAAAAGTTTCCGTTCAATTCGGCTATTGCTCTTACGGGTTGGGTTCGGCTTTGCCTCACACGGCACCCTCCCAAAAATCCGCTTCTTGAATTTTTGCAGTTCGTAGAGCTTGGATTTCATTCCGCCATTTTGCTAAAGCAAAAGGCTTCATTTCACCACTCTCCTCACTTGGACGGCATTCCCTCGCCTTGTTCGGTCAGCCTTGCAAAAATCCGCTATTCAGAGGAAGTAAAAGTTTTAAAACACACTTAATATAATGGTATCAATACTCCCATTACTATTTAGGCTTTGTATATGAATAATACCAAAGAAAATTTGCAGAAAGAAATTTTGTGTTTGAATCACCGCATAAAACAAATGCGAAAGGAAAAACTGCAAACAGATATTGCTAATATTATCTATAACAGACTTTTGATACAAAAAGCAGTACTTTTAAAAAAGCTTGAACGAACAGAAAAATCAAAATTTTTGAATTTTATCTTTAAGAATATAAGAAAAATACAGGGCAAAAAGCTTATTTGCGATACCTTTTCATTTAAGGGTTAAGTTTTATTTGCGCTGTGGCAATAAACATATCCTGACAAACTCTGATTTCGGCAACGGTACCGTTTGCTTTTAACGTCAAAACCGCACTGTTCACTTTTAATTGTTTCTCAAGCACGTTAAAGTTGTCTATCAAAAACACCCCTTCAACTTGGTCGTTTGCAAAAAGCATAATATACTTTTTATCTTTAGAAATCGCAGCCAAATATTGACCCGGCAAAACGCTGTGGTTATCCTTGTCGACCAAAGTCCGCTCAAGCGCAAATAAAGGCATTTTGCTTGCAGGCTTCGCATAAGGGTTGTACTTATCTATTTCTTTAACCCCTGAAGGATACATGGTTTTTTGCGGCAAATATTTAACCGGGTCTGATTTTGCTATTATTAATAAAGCAGCGCCTTCTAAAATCATTCTTGTTATTTCCCTTCATTGATAATAAATTATATAATAAAAGCTTGAGTAAAAGCGATAAATTGTTGTATGATTAAATAAAATATACTTTTGTTATATTTATGTTTTGGAAAATTAGGAGCTAGAATGTTTTTGAATATGAGTTTAAGAAAACAAGTTAATTTTTTAATCAAGTTTTCACAATTGCTTTTGCTGGGGCTTATTGCAGCAAGTTTATTTTTTTACAATATATTCGGAATTGTTTTAACCGCGGTGATTACTGTTTGTGCTGTGATAATTATTTTATTTCTTCAGTATGTAGAACATATCTTTTCTACGGTAATTTCAAAACATGTGAAAAATGTTATTGTAAATTCATCACTGGTGTCATCGGAGATTTTGGATGTTGTACTGTCGCAGGAGAATTTCATCGATAAGAATAAAAAACTTGTAGATGAAGTTTTGCTTTATTCGGAAGGGCTGAAATCTAACGCGTTTGATTCAAAAGAAATTGCACAAAATGTTGTTGAAAAATCACAAAAAACGCTCATGGTATCAACAAAAGAGCAGGAATTTGTTAAACAGAATATTGAAAAAATGTACACCATCAAACAAAAAATTCAAATAATTGCAGAGTTAATTTTGGAATTATCGGAACAGACCCAGCTTATTGGCAATAATATAGGAACGGTTGAAGATATAGCGGAACAAACCAATATGCTTGCGTTAAATGCGGCAGTTGAAGCAGCGCGCGCAGGCGAACATGGGAAAGGTTTTGCAGTAGTGGCAAGCGAAATTCGTAAATTAGCCGATGAAAGTAAACAAGCTACCTCTAAAATCATTCAGCTGATTCGCGAAATACAAAATGCTACCAACTCCACGGTAATGGCGGCAGAAGAAGGCTCTAAAGAAGTGGAAATAGGGGTCGAACTTATCCAAAAAATTGCTGAAAATATTGATGTATTAAAAGTTAATATTAACCAAACGGTTGACGATATTTACAGAATTGTAAGTTCGCTTAATGTACAGTCAGACAATGCGGAATATGTTTCACAAACTACAAAAAATATTAATAATAACCTCGAATTAACAAGCGTTGAATTACAGGACAAGATTAAAGTAGTTAAAGAAACATTGGAAATTTCCAATTCTCTAAAAGAGGAAGTAGACGAAAAATAAGGTGCATTAAATGGATTTTTCTCCCGAAGAATTAGATGAAATTTTACGTATTTTTAAGGAAGAGGGGCTGGAACATTTGTCAAGTATAGACAAATGCCTGCTGGACCTTGAAAAAGAACCCGATAATATGGAACTTATTTCTATGCTTTTTAGAGAAGCCCATAGTATTAAAGGCTCTGCGAGAATGGTTAATGCTGATTCCGTCCAGACTATCGCACATAAGATGGAAGATTTACTGGGTCTTGCAAAAGACGGCATAATTGTGCTGGATTCTGTTATTATTGATATTTTTTGCAAAGCGGTTGATTGTATAACCGATATTATTAACTCTATAAATCGGGAAAATCTTTCTGTTCCAAACCCTCTAAGCAACTTGATTGTCGAGGAAATTGAAGAAGTTCAAAACAACCTTTTAACTCAAAAAAAAAAGCCTGAGCCGCAAATAGTTGAGGAAAGAATTTTAACTCCCGAGCTTTTCGCTGATATATTAATACTTTTACCTTCTTTAATTAAGAATTTTCAGAATAAAAGAATGGAAAGTTTCTTGAACGTATTGTTCCGTATTCAGGAATTTGCTTCTAATATTGACAATAGAAAACTGGATTATTTTTTGTCGGAAATTTTCTCTTTAGCCAATGAATATCAACAGCAAAAAAATGAGGAAATATACTATACGCTTGGAAATGAAATAGAAAATCTTGTTAAATTATCAAACTCCATTGCTCATAACCTCGGATTAAACCCGATTAAATTTTTTGAAAAAGAAAAAAAAGAAGATGATTCTGTTACAATTAAACAGAATTCCAACGGAACTACCGATGTTTTAGATGACGCCAAAATAAAAATTATAATGCACAATGTTGCTTATATAAATAACAAACATCAGCAAACAGAAGCCGTAAATGAAATAATTATGCTGCTGAACGATTTTTCAAAAAAAGTTGCAGAAGATGAAATTAAAGAGATTTTCTCTTTAGTAAAAGAAATCCTGTTATATATAAAAGAATTCAAAGTTATTCCCGATCAGGAATCCGTGAAAATAATAGAGAAGACTTTAGATACGGCATTTGCCATAGCGAATAATGAAAACTCCGAGGAAGATATAACATTAATTAAACAGGGGCTTACAATACTTAAACAAATGCTGGAGTTGAATAAAGACAACCAAATACAGGAAGTCATTAAACAAACGGCAATTCAGGAAACAAACGGAATAATAAAAACAAACAAATCAACCTTCCTCCAAACCAACGAAATTATTGAAGGCTATGAAGCAGAAACATTTAAAACACTGCGTGTTGATACCCAAAAACTTGATAAGCTTGAAAATGAAGTGGAAGAGCTTATTGTTATGAAAATTAAAAACAAACGCCATCTTAAGCATATTGCCGAAGTTATAAAAAAAATGACGGAAATTCAAAAAGATGTAATCAAGTCATATAATTATATAAAATATTTTGACAAAAAGTTCTATTCTGACAGCTTTACCTCCGGCAGAACTAACATACTCAAGAATTTTAGCAGCTATATTGAAAAAATAAACGAAAAGACCCACGAGCTTATTGATGAAACAAGCTTATTACAAAGAACTCTCCAAAATGATGACACCCGCCTTAACTTTTTGGTGGATGAAATTGAAAATATGGTAAAGACTATACGGGTGCTGCCTTTATCCACTATTTTTCATATGTTTCCGCGCATGGTCAGGGATATTGCACGAACAAGCAATAAACAGGCTGAAATAATCATCTCGGGCAGCGAAACAAGCGCCGATAAAACTATTATTGAAGAGCTTAAATCCCCGCTTATACATATTATAAGAAATGCGCTGGACCATGGGATAGAAACGCCGGAAGAAAGAATTGCAACAGGTAAAAACCCCACAGGGAAAATTGTTTTAAGCTGCTATTATTCAGATAATGCAATTAATATTGAAATTACCGACGACGGCAGAGGGCTTGATTTGGAAAAAATTAAGGAAAAAATATTAAGAAAAAATATTTTAGCAAGAGAAGAGCTGGAAAGATTAACCGAATCACAGCTTATGAACGTAATATTTTGGCCGGGGTTTTCTACCGAAGAAAACGTAACGGAGCTTTCCGGCAGAGGGGTAGGGCTTGATGTTGTGCATACAAAAATCAGCCAGCTTAACGGCAAAGTTTCAATAAAATCAAAAGCTGAAGAAGGGTTTAAAATTTTGATAAAAATTCCTATTACTTTAGCTACGATAAAAGGATTTTTGATAAAAACCGATAACCAAAATTTTGCAATACCTTCTAATTTTATTATTTCTGCCATGGTGTTAAAAAAAGAAGATATAATTAAGCGGGAAAATAAAGAATATATTATTCACGACGGGAAATCAGTTCCTCTGGCAAATCTGTCCGCACTGCTTAATCCCCTAAATACAACTTTGAGTGAAAAAGATAAATATAATGCAGTTCTTTTACATTTTGAGGATAATATGCTTGCTCTTGAAGTGGACACATTTACGGGAACCGAAGAAATTTTGCAGAAAAGACTCGATGCGCCTTTGATAAAAGTTAAAAATATCTCGGGAGTGGCGTCTTTAAGCAGCGGCGAAGTTTGTCTGGTGCTTAACATAAGCGATATTATTAAATCCGCCACCGAAAACAAAGAACTGTCACGAGCAAAGGAAATGCTTGCTATTCCTATCAAAAAAATAAAGCAGAAAACAATTTTAATAGCAGATGACTCTGTTACTACTATTTCATTGGAAAAAAATATATTAAAATCCGCAGGATATACTGTAGTTCAAGCAGTGAACGGGTTAGAAGCATATAAAATACTCTTGCATGAAAAAATCGATTTGCTTATCAGCGACCTGGAAATGCCTGAAATGGACGGATTGGAATTGTTTGAAAAACTTGAAAAAGAGAATATTTCCATCCCTACAATAGTTCTTTCTTCTTTTGATTCAAAAGAATATAGAGAAAAATGCACAAAATTTGCCATACAGGAATTTATATCTAAAAAAGATTTTTCGGAAAAAAACTTTTTAAAAACTGTATTTGAAATACTACACCACGAAGAAAATTAAAAAATCACTACAATGGTAATGTCGTAAATTCAATTATTTTGCTATACTTGATGTAGGATTTAGTTGAGGATATTAATATGAAAAAAAATTATGCCGTAGCTGCTTTGTTAATATGTTTGAATATTGCTTCTTTGCCTGCGTTTTCATACGAATATGTCCAAAGTTACAATGATAATATTAATCATTATGATGCGGGCATGGAATTTATCCAAAATCGTGAATACACAAAAGCTATTGAAAGTTTGACAAAAGCGCTTAAACAAAACCCGTCGGAACCTTCTGTGAGAAATAATTTATGCGTAGCTTACACCTCAAGAGGAACTTATTATTATAATCAGGGAACAGACCTTGAAAAAGCCGCAAATGACTATAGAAGCGCTATTTATTATCTAAAATATTACGGAAACTATGAGAACTCTCCGACTATAAATGAAAATATAAAAATAGCGGAACAAAATCTTGCCTCTGTTATGCAGGTGCAAAAAGCTTCTTTATCGCCTCAAGCCCGTTTGAAAAAAGCAAAAGAACTGCGCGGTAAAGGCGAACTTATTCCTGCGGTAGTAGAATATGCAGCAGCAGCTCAAGACAGAAACTTTGCTTATGAGAGCTATGTTTCCATGGGTGATATTACAAAAATTCTCGGTGATAACTATAACGCGGCTGTTTATTATGATAAAGCGCTTGCTATTGATTTAAAAGACCCCAATACCCATTTGAAATTCGCAAGAGTACTGCTTGCTTTAGGCAAAATAGATTTGGCGGTAAAAGAATTTGATATAGCAATGGAAAATCCCTCTACCAAAGACGATGCATTGGCGCAATTGGAAGCCATCTGGAGTGAAAAAGTCCGACAAAACCCAAAAGACCCCGTTGCACAAATGAATTTAGGCGCGGTTTATCAGGAAAAAGGCTTATTGGACAAAGCTCTTAACCAATACAAACTTGCTCAGACAATCGACCCTCAAAATCAAATGATACGCTTAAATATGGCAACTTTATACCAACAGCAGGGAAATTTGCAAGATGCGCTCGCTATTTATGACTCTGTCTTGAAAGCCAATCCCAATGATGTTTTGGCTAATTCTTACAAAGCAAGTGCATTAAGAAAAAGCGGGCAAAAAGCCGGAGCAATAGATATTTATAAAACGCTTTTGGCTTCTAACCCCAATAACTCACAAATAAAAGAAGATATCATTACCACTATTAAAGAAATGCCCACAGAAGCTGCCTTAAATAACATGTATGACCTTGCGGCAAAAAATCCGAATGATTATACTATACAGTATGAATTTGCTTATATGCTTCATCAGAATAAAAGGTACAATGAAGCCCTCTCGTATTACCAAAAAGCTTTAAGGCTTAACAATAAATCAGCGGATGCTTATTTGAATATAGCCGCGATTTATAAATCCCAAAATAACACCGCTAAAGCTATTGAAGAGCTGCAGACGGCAAAGTCTGTCTTGCCGTCCGATAAAAGAATTGTTCAAATGCTTGAGGACTTTAATGCGGAAGTATCTTTTTCCAAAATGGATAAAGCGGCGGAATTATATGATAAAAAGCAATATCAGGAAGCAATTGATATATACCGCTCTATTTCTGAACCCACAGAAGATGTTTATTTAGGAATAGGGGCTTGTTATCAGGCGATGGAAAAATATGATGATGCCATAGCAAACTATTTAAAAGTTGCCGCTATGGACCCTTCAAATCCTAATGCGCACTATTTTTTAGGCTTAGCATACTATTATAAAAAAGATTATGCAAAAGCCGAAGCTTCTTTGAAAAAAGCAGCCTCTTTGGATAATATAAATCCCGATATTCAGGATGCTCTAAAAACCGTCAAATTTGCTCAAAGTGAAGAAAAAATGAATAAAGCCGTGGAATTATTTGATAAGAATTCCTATACGGAAGCGTTGACTATGTTAAACGCCGCTATTACTCTAAGTCCTGAAAACGGTTACGCATATTATTACAGGGGAATGGTTTATGATGTTCAGAGTAAACCCGCTCAAGCAATAACAGATTATAAAAAAGCTGTTTCGCTTATCCCCGATTTACATATGGCATACTATTCAATAGCGCTGGATTATGACGCTTTGAAAAATTATGTTGAAGCTAAAAAAATGTATCAAAAATTTGTTGAACTTTCAGGAAATTCTAACGATGAATATGTAAAATATGCAAAACAAAGGTTATCTCAAATTAAATAAAATGTATAAAAACAGTTTGGAAGCAGGAATACTAAAATTAAATTCAAAAGTTTCACTTGCTCCTATGGCAGGAGTAACGGATGCCGCCTTCAGGCAGATTGTAAGGGAATTGTCGCCTGATTGTCTGCTTACCACGGAAATGCTGAGTTCAGAGGCTGTTTTGTGGAACAAGGAACAATCAATTTTGCATTGCGAAGATTTTGAACACCCTGTTGCATACCAGCTTTCAGGACACAAGCCCGATATTATGGCAAAAGCAGCCAAAAAAATTCTCTCAAGAGCTGATATGATTGATATTAATATGGGCTGCCCCGTAAATAAAATCGTCAAAAATCAGGACGGTTCAGCTTTGATGAAAAATCCTCAATTGGCATTTGATATAGTAAGAGCGGTAAAAGACGTGATTGACGTGCCTTTAAGCGTTAAATTCAGACTCGGCTGGGATAACAACTCCAAAAATTACGTCGAATTCGGCAAGCTTATGCAAGATGCCGGCGCAGATATGATTACGCTTCATGCCAGAACACGTAGTCAAATGTATTCAGGCAAAGCGGATTGGGCAGCAATAAAGGAATTGACAGACGAGGTCAGCATCCCTGTTTTCGCCAATGGTGATATAAATTCAACGCAAGACGCCATTGAATGCCAAAAACTCTCAAATTGCAGCGGAGTAGCCATAGGCAGGGGAATTATAGGCGACCCGGGTCTTATAGCAAGAATAGAGCATTATTTTAAAACCGGTGAAATTTTGAGCGAACCTTCTTTGAATGAGCGTATCGACATTCTTATAAAGCATTTTGAACGGGAGATTTTTTACCGTTCAGAGCCTCATGCCGTCAGGTTTATGAGGAAATTTCACTCTCATTACATAAGAAATATCAGGGGCGCAGCGGCATATCGTGACAGATTAGTGAAAATCCCCACTTTTGATGAGATTTTGAAGGTTTATGAGGAAATTAGACAAAATGCCTAAAAGTTACTTTGTGTATATACTTTTAACCCAAAATAACACATATTACTGTGGTTATACGGATGATGTCGAGGCACGTTTTAAAAAACATCTTGAAGGTAAAGCATCGAAATACACCCGTGCGTTCAAACCCGTAAAAGTTGTCTATTCACAGGAGTTTGCTACAAAATCAGAAGCAATGAAAGAAGAGCTTAGAATAAAAGCTTTAACAAGAGAGCAAAAAGACCTGCTCATAAAGGTTAAGAGGTGAAAGGATTGCCCCCTTTATAAATAATCCTTAGGTGCAAGCAGCGAGATAACCGATTTTTCACTAAGATATTTTTTTGCAATGTTTTGAACGTCTTGAGGGGTTATTGCATTAATTTTTTCATTTAAATGCTCATCAAACTCTGCCCCTAGCCCTAACAATTCATAGTACCCGAGGTAGTATGACTGCTGCGAATTTGTTTCATGTAAGAAGGCTCTTTTGCCTGTTATGTTATTTTTAGCCCCTTCAAGCTCTTCCTGTGAAACAGGCGTGTTTTGGACTTTGCCGATTTCTTCTTTAAACCCTTCAAGCGCTACTCGTATATTTTTAGGCTCTGTTGCGATATAAATACTGAATGTTGACGCATATTTCATACCGTCTATATTGCTTCTTACAACATAAGCAAGACCTTTTTTATCACGCAGTTCCAAAAACAAGCGTGAACTCAACCCGCCTGCACCCAAGAGGGTATTTAAAACCATAAAAGCGGGAAAATCTTCATTAATCAGTGTCGGTCCAAACCATGCCTGAATAACCTGTGCTTGTGAGGCGTCTTCTTTGGCGATTTTAACGGTTTTTGATTCTGTTAAAACAGGGGTCTTGCGATTACGGTATCCCGCAGGATTTTGAGATATAGCGCCGAAATATTTTTCCAAATACGCTTTGATTGTATCTTCTTCAATATCTCCAACTACACTTATTATTACATTTTCAGCGCATAATTCGGATAAGAAAAATTCTTTTACCTCTTCTTTTGTAATAGTATCAATTTCTCCCAAAATTCTTGTATGGCTGTTGCCGTAAGGATGATTTTCATAAAGAGTTTTTATAAGATTATCAAGCGCTTTTGTACGAGGTGAGTCTAAATCGGTAATAATTTCGCCCTTTATCTTATTTACTTCTTTTTCAAATTCTTCAAAAGTTGAATTTAAAACAATATCGTTCATTAAATCTAACGCTGTTTCGATATCTTCGTTTAAAAAAGTAGCCCGAATTTTCAAATAATCCTGCTTAGAGTCGCAAGACAGTTCAATCCCGTGCAAATCAATCTCATCAGCCAGTTTTTGCGAGCTGCGCTTATTTGTACCCTGCATTAGCAGTCTGCACGCCAAAGAAGCAATCCCGGCCTTAGGCTCATCTATAATTCCGGTATTTAAAAACAAATTAATACTAATTCTTGGCGTTGACTGATTTTTTTTATACACTACTTTGATTTGGTTATGTAAATTAAACTTCTTTATCATAATTTTTCCTTAATTACTGTGGCATAAGTATAGACATTGAATATGTATTCAAATCAAGATACTTTTGGCAGGCTTTTTGTACATCTTCTTTTGTAATATCCTGAAGCACCGTGAGATACTCTCCACACTGCTCAAGGCTCTCACATACCGTCATATAATATCCGATAGTTTCTGCTATTTCAGAAACTGTTTCCGCACTGTCTGCAAATTTGACTTTTAGTTTTTTACAGGCTTTTTCAAGCTCTTCATCGCTGATAAGCTCATCTTGCATTTTGCGGACCTCTTCTTTGATGGCTGTGATTGCCTGCTCTTTATGTTGTGGGTCAAAATTCGCATTAATAAAGAAAGTATTACCGTCTTTAAACTGGTATTGCCCGCTGTCAATTACGTTAAAAATAGATTTGGTGCTTTTTTCAATAAGATTTTGATAAAGCCTCGAACTTATACCGTCCCCTAAAATTAAACTTACAATCTCAAGCAAAATTGTTCCTTTGTTATCCGTTGCCTTAGCCCCGTGGAAGCCCATAATCAAAAATCCCGTATTGATTTCGCCTTTGTTTTCAACGTATACGGGCGCCTTTAAAGGCTCAACTTCGGCAAGCCCGGGTTTTTCTTTGCCTTTTTGGTGTTTGAATTTAAACTCTCCCCGGATTAATGTAAGTGCTTTTTCAAAATCTATATCCCCTGCGACGATAGTGGTAATATTTTCAGGGGTATAGTAAGAGTTATAATAATCCACAATCTCTTCTTGGGAAATATTTGCAATAATTTCTTTAGTACCTATAACATCACGTCCGTAAGGGTGATTATCATACATATTATGGTTAGCCTCGTTGTAAGTTTTTGTCCAGGGCTGGTCATCTCTCATGCGGATTTCTTCAATAACGACGTATCTTTCGCGTTTTTCTTTTACGTCAGGATTGGCAGGGTCAAATTCAGGACCTATTTCTTCCCTAGGAAGCCGTGCATCTACCATCATATCGGCATGCATTTTTATGGCAAAATCAACATTTTGTCCGTGTACGCCTTTAGGCATGGTTATATAGTAAAATGTATAATCTTTCCAGGTTGCGGCGTTTATGACAGCTCCTTTTGACTCTAAAAGTCTGTCAAATTCGCCGGCTTTAAATTTAGTTGTTCCTTTAAACATTAAATGTTCCAAAAAATGCGAAATCCCGTTATTATGGTCATCTTCATTGATAGACCCTGTTTTTACCCATGAGCTTATATTAATTAAATCGCCTTCTTTTTTCGCAAAGACAACCTTATGTCCGTTTTCAAGCTCGTAAATTTCAACCGGAGCAGTCAAAAACGGATAATTAACCGTTTTTACTTCTTTTACTTTGGCTGGCATTATTTCTCCATTTATCAAGTCACTGTTTTATATTAACAAAATTAGCGATATGATACAAGTTTCGGGCATGTTTATACATAATAAAAAAGCTGCTATTACTAGCAGCGTTAGGTAACTATTAAGGAAACAATTTATCCTACTATCTATGGTTAGTTATATTATTATATTACTACCACAAAAAAATTTTTCAACTATTTTATTATTTTATTTACAAAACTATACAGAATAAGCCAAAACGCTTGCGTTGAGCAATGTTTGGGCTTATGACATTCAATATTATAAGCCTAAATAACCATATTAAAGCTATGTCCGCTTTTTTTATCATTAGCGGTCAAAATTGCTCTTATATTACCGTTAATATTTTTGTATGTTTCATATTCTTGAGCGAACTCTTTGTCCATAGCAATTTCAGCTTCAGGTGCATCCTCTTCGGTTGTTCTTGAAAAGAAATCAAAAACGGGAAACAAAAACTTATCAATAGTTTTTTCCAATTGAGTTTTTTCAATCGGTTTATAGCGTTCCGGATTAAATTGAATATTGTTTCCTGAATTAAAACTCATGTTCGATAACTCCTTTTCTATCCGATAACATGTATATCGACTGTTTTAAGGAAAACTTTAGTCTTTTCAACGAGAATGTAAAGAAAAATTTACACTTTTTATTGTAAGTTTCAGTCTATTAAAAACATGCTCAACAAATGCTTATAATATATATATTTAATACTTTAAAAAAATACACAATATGTTACAATTATAGTAGTAATATATCGAGAATAGTCAGGAATAAGCGTACACAATGATTTTAAAATTTCAGGTAGAAGAAAATAACGTTCAGGCTGCATGGCTTAAAACGCTCTACGATTTAATAGAAGAGCTTAATTGCAAGTGCAATACTTACCTTGAAGAATCTAAAATCACGCCTTACAGAGAATTTTCAAGAAAAAGAATAGTGGAAGTATATGGTTCAGATACCATGGTGAGCTGGTTAAAACTCAGAATGGAAAGATACTCCCACTTTATAGACAATTTTAATTCCAAACCCGAAATATCAATCATAGAAGACGAATAGATTCTTCTTCTTCAAAAGGACTTGTAAATACAGGAATTCCTCTGTTTTTAATAAGCAGCAGGACAGTTTTTTTCATGGGAGGAGTTTGCCCCTCCTTGGTAAATTTACTGCATATCCGCTCATTAAAGCATTTTGAGCAGTTCAATCCTGCCAAATAACAATCAATAGCAGAGGTTGTCCAGTTAAGGTTTTTGCACATTTTGTTTATACTTTTTATCTTTTTTACGAATTCCATGTAATTTTCAAAGATTTTTTTAAATATATTTGGATTTTCTATCATAATTTGTTCATAATACCTTTTTATTGTTCTTTGGGTCTGTATTGTTTTTGACACTTTTGTTTTTGAAGTTAAGTTATTCAAATCAAAAGTACAGCCGTTTTCTTTACAATCAAGGATATTTTTTTTCAACCAATAACGCAAAGTAGTAGTTTTCATTTTTAGCATTTTTGCCGCTTCGTCTAAATTTATCACAATATTACTCCTTTACACGGTTACAAAATATATGTAATAGATTATCAATATTAAAAGTAACCCCAAGGCTTCTAAATAGCCGTAAATATCACGTTTCATATCCCTAAATTCTCCTTTTTTCGTTAACTGTTTCTTTTAATCGTATTAATTTGTCAGTTAATTGATTAATTTCCTGTTGTATTTTAGTAATATCTTTTGCCTTATCTGCAGATTCCAGCAAATCACTTATTGATAAAATTACTCTATCAATATTATCCAATTCATTAATAATTTGTTTAATTCTCATTAAGCCAACAACCCTAAATCTGTTGCTATATTGATAATTTGCAGCCGTTTCCAGTCTGACGTTTTATCCGGCAAGGTATCAATTTCCCTGATTGCTGTTTGAAAATCAATTTCCTTAAACTCATTAGTTAAGGAGTTTTTGTAAATTTTTTTCTCCAAAAAGTTGTAAAAAAGACTTTTTTCCCCTGTTTGATAAATTAAATAATTCTCTTCCGCAGTATTGTCGCAGGTCTGAGCGCCGCAAATTTCGCACCTCAAAAAGGCAGTGCAATACGCACATTTTTTCGTTTTTTGATACATTTTCATACTCCACAATTTCTAATTAATTTACTTGTAAAAACAATTTTTTTTTATTATTATTTTTATGACATGCATGTTGGAACAATAATAGGATAATTTGTAATAATTGTCAAGGGCATTTATAAGAAAAAGGAATGGAAATGGTAAATACAATATCTCGGCGTTTTAAGCTGAAAAGGAAAGAACTAAGGCTTTCACAGGAAGTTGTAGCAAGGGCGATAGGCGTCGATCAGAAAACCATATCTCACTGGGAAAATGGTATAAATGAACCGCAGTTAAATAAATTGAGGATATTTTGTAATAATTTTAGAGTTCCTTTATCTTATTTTACCGATGAAGATAGTGAAAAAAATACATTAAAATGTAATTTAGTTACGTTAGATTTTTATTATGATATCTATGCATCTTGCGGAATCGGGGGCATTGCAGCATCTGAAAATTCAGAAAAAATTGCTCTTCCTTTAGAATTGATGCCTAAGCAAATTAGACCGGGTAAAAAATACTCCGTTATAAAAATCCGGGGAAATAGCATGGAGCCTGAAATCAAGGACAGGGATTTGGTTTTGATAGAACATTACGGAAACGAACAAATCATCGATAATCATATTTATATTTTTATGTATGAGAATGAAATTTTTGTTAAACGTCTGTCCAAAAATATTAATGAAGTCATTATAACTTCTGATAATAAAGACTATGCACAAATTATTTTGAGGAAAGAAGAAATTAACAAATTATACATTATAGGTAAAGTATACGGTTTTGCGAGAAAATATTTTTAAGCGGCAAGGTACTTATACTTTAAATAATCTATAATATTTTCAATATTAATATCAAGCAAGCCTTTTGACTCTTTTACAAGTGTATATTTTATAACCAAAGGATAAAAATCATAACCGTTTATTTGTTCGTTAAGAATTAAAGATATCACTTTATCTATATGAACCTGAATATTTCTTTTCATTTCCGGGTGTTTTTTTAGCCAGTCTTTGTACTCTAGCGAACTTCTTTCGCTGTTGCAATACTTACACTGTACAAGATAGTTAGAAGGGTCATTTACCCCGCCGCAGCTGCGGGGATTTACATGTTCTGTGCTGGCAAGGGAAGCGTCAAGCAATCGTTGGGCGATTTCGTCAATTCGTCGTCTATGATACTTAACAATAAACGCATCCGTGCTGTTACCTGATGTCGGCAAACCTTTGGCTTTTTGGGCAATAAGTTCAAGAATTTTTTTATTACGAGGGTTTTCTTCTTCCATTATCAATTTATAAAAACTTGTAATAAAAGTTTTTCTTTTGAAAACTTGTGAGTTACGCCTTTTTTGCAAAAGGGTGTTTACGGTTTTTATATCCTTTTTTACTGTTATATAAGTCCGACCCTCAAGCCCGTCGGATAATTTCATAACTTTAGCTATAACTTTTTGTTGTGAATTTTCAAGCTGTTGTATGGAATTTCTGTACATTTGTTTAAAAAGCTCTTTTAAATTTTTGTCGGGGTGTTTTTTTGCGTTAATTTTAACTTTTTTTAATACCTGTTTTTCTATACCTTTTATGCGCCCCTCGTATTTTGTTAACTCCTCAATTAAAGTCTGACCTTTTGCCATTTTAATATTTTCTACAAAATCGTTCATTTCATCTCTGGTTGTCATAATCCTTCCGCAGCAAGGACAAGGAAGGTTAACTATTTTTTTCAGCTCAAAATAATACCTGCTTTTTGATGAGCAGGTATTATTTTGCGGTTCAAATTTAAAAATCTCGTCAGAATTAAAGGACAGAAAATAGTTATTTATCACAAAATACTTTTTGTGAAAGTCATCAAAAGCTGATAGTCTTTGTTTCATAACTATAACCTTTAATTCTTTACATGTATATTATTCCACATTTTTGCAAATTTTAAATCACATATTTAGAGTATTACACAATTTGTTACAATTGTAGTAAAAATTAAAATAAATTATATCGAAAATCAAGAGGCGCAGAAGTTAAAAATCTTCTGCGCCTCTAAATGCTTGTGCTTATATTTATACTTCTTTTTTCTTCTTTTCTACCGTATTTTCTTCTGCTACTACAGGTTCTTCCGCATTTGAAGTATCTTTTGACTCGTTTAGTTTTTTATCTTGCTCGGTTGCCGTATAGTTTTTTGTTTTTTCTTCTGCTTTTGCAACGTTTGCATTTATAGTATCTTCATTTTGGGTTTTGTTGGTTTCAGTCTTGGCTAAAACTGATCTTGTATTTACTTTTTCTACAAATTCTTCCATAAACGGATTTTCAACATAATTTTCTGTTTTATCGGTTATTGTTTTATCAAAGACGTTAGCAAAAGTGTTTTCAAGGTTCTTTGCAGTATCAAAAGTTTGTATGCCATCGACATCTTCACCGTTGATTGAAAGTGTATAAGTACCTTCTAATATATTGTTGTTAATTTGCTCCTCGCTGATTTTGTTATAGCTATTGAGGTCAATTTTGTCAATTCCGGCTTTATCTGCGCTGGTGAAAGAATATTTACCGTCTGCAGATATTCCGAGAAGTTTAAGTTGTTTAAGCTCTTCGCCCTCAATTAATCCGTTACCGTCAGCATCGTAGGCTATCATTTCATTCCAGCCGTCTTCTGCTCCGAGAAATTCGCTTGCATTATTAAATTTACCGTCATTATTTTTATCTGCGATGAACTCATATTGGGTATTATTATATGTAAACCCTATGGGATCTGTCCGTGTGGTACCGACTTCCTCGCCCTCTTCTTCACCTGTTAATTCGTCTATAAAAGCAACGTTGGTATTGTAATTATTTAATGAAACTACAAGAGCGTTGAAAATATTTGCCGCTGAGTCATGCCCTTTAGGGATACTAAATGTGTTTGTATTTTCATTATAAGCAACGCAGCTGCCAAATAATTGAGGCAATAGCACCTTTGCATCGGAAAGAGGCATATTATCAAGCTCTTTATTATTCAAAAATTCACTAAGCATTTGTACTTGTGCATTACTTGTTGAAGCGGGGTCGCTGCCGGTCGGTGCGGTATAATAAGTATTAATAAGAGTCTGTCTTAAATTTTGCCTTACGGTAAATCCGTTTTGGAAGCTATCGGCTGCTTTTCTTGAAGCAGATAATAGTGAATTCACCGAAGTAACATTTGCATTGTACTTAGTATTAACAGAATTGTATTCAACATTAGCTGTTTTTATATTATAAGTTATAGTTTCAATCCCTGCTACACATCTTCTAATGTTACTGGACGCAGAATCCGCATTACTAAATGCCGCATTAATAAGGGTTTTATCAATACCTATATTTGATAATTTAGCGGTAATAACAGCTTGAAGATCTTGATTCGGATAGTTACCATCCTTGTAATCCGATATGGCTTTATCTATTGCATTTTTTGAACGGGCATTCATAGCATCCGTTTCTTCTTCGGAAATTGTCAGCGCCTTTTGCAATTCACGTGTCAATTCAGATTGATATTGAGCAAGCTCTACCGTCTTAGCTTCATATTGTTCTTTTGCTATATTTAATTCATTTTCTATTTTATTCAAGTCAGCTTTTAAATCAACATTTACGCTTTCCAAATATTTTATAGATTGCGCACAATTTTTGATATAGGCTGATAAATTGGCAGCTATAAGCTGTAATTCGTTTAATGTTTTGGCATCATCAGTATTGGGCGGCGTTGACAAATTTTGAGCAAATTTTAACGCTTTTTCTTCATTAACAATAGCTGTTTCAATTTCACCGTTGTCTTCTTCGATTTGATTGACTATTTCATTCAACTTCAACGTATCGAAAGCGTTCACTTCATCCGTAGTCAAAGTGATTTTTTGTTCTACGGCATATTCATAGTCATCATAAGTTACTTTGCCGTCTTTGTTGAAATCATAACTCATATTATTTTGAATTGATGTCATGCCATTACTCCTTATTTTACCCGTACATATTATATATAAAGGTTATATATTGCCTGATATTTCAACAAACAGAAAAATTGTAACATTTCTTAATTATTTAATATTTCGACAACCATTTGGAGGAATGGAAAAAATCTTAGCAATTTTTATTTATACTTCTTTTCTACCGTATTTTCTTCTGCTACCGCCGGTTCTTCCGCATTTGAAGTATCTTTGGGTTCGCTTAAACTTTTATCCTGAGCAGTTACTGTATAGTTTTTGGCTTTTGATTCAGCAGTTGAAGTGTTTATATCTACGGTGTTTTCGGTTTTAGATTTATCAAAATCCGTATCAGATAAAACTGTTTTAGTATTTACTTTTCCGGCAAATTCTGCCATAAAAGGATTTTCTTTATAACTTTGGTTTTCATCGGATATTTCTTGATCAAATACAGTGGAAAAAGTATTTTCCAGATTTTTTACCGTATCAAAAGTTTGTATACCGTCAACATCTTCACCGTTGATTGAAAGTGTATAAGTACCTTCTAATATATTGTTGTTAATTTGCTTCTCGCTGATTTTGTTATAGCTATTGAGGTCAATTTTGTCAATTCCGATTTTATCGGCACTGGTGAATGAATATTTGCCGTCTTCAGATATTCCGAGAAGTTTAAGTTGTTTAAGCTCTTCGCCCTCAATTAATCCGTTACCGTCAACATCATAGGCTATCATTTCATTCCAGCCTTTGTCTGCTCCGAGAAATTCATTTTCGTTATTAAATTTACCGTCATTATTTTTGTCTGCGATGAATTCATATTGGGTATTATTATATGTAAACCCTATAGGGTCGCGGCGTTTAGTTTTTATGTCACTTCCGCTTTGTTCATCTGCTTCACCTGTTAATTCGTCTATAAAGACAACGTCAGTATTATAGTTTACCTTTAATGAAGCTACTAAAGCGTTGTAGATATTGGCCGCTGCACCATGCCCTTTTGGAATAGTAAATTTATTTTTACTTTCATTATAAGAAATACAATCTCCGAATATCTGTATTAATAAGACTCTTGCATCAGAAAAAGGCATATTATCAAGTTCTCTATTCTTCAAAAATTCATTAAGCATTTGTACTTGAGGGTTTGATATGGACGATGGTTTAACACCGCCTGTTGACACGTAATATTTATCAACCAATGCTTGCCTTAAATTTTGTCTTGCGGTAAATCCGTTTTGGAAACTGTCTGTCGCTTTTTTTGAAGACGATAACAGAGAATTTATCAAATTTACATTGTTGTTATAAGGTGCATTTATTGAATTATATTTTTCATTAGCTGTTTTTATATTATAAGTTATAGTTTCAATACCCGCTACGCATCTTCTTATATTGCTCGCTGTTGAGTCCGCTATGCTGAATGCTGCATCAATTCGGGTTTTATCAATACCTATATTTGATAATTTAGCGGTAATAACATCTTGAAGATCTTGGTTCGGATAGTTACCATCCTTGTAATCCGATATGGCTTTATCTATTGCATTTTTTGAACGGGCATTCATAGCATCCGTTTCTTCTTCGGAAATTGTCAGCGCCCTTTGTAATTCATGTGTCAATTCAGTTTGATATTGAGCAAGCTCTTTCGTCTTAGCTTCATATTTTTCTTTGGCTATATTAATTTCATTTTCAACTTCCTTTAACTCAATTTTTAAATCTTCGTTGACGCTTTCCAAATATTTTATAGATTGCGCACAATTTTTGATATAGGCTGACAAATCGGCAGCTATAAGCTGTAATGCATTTAACGTTTTAGCATCATTGGTATCAGGCGGTTCCGATAAATTTGTAGCAAAACTTAATGCTTTTTCTTCATTAACAATAGCTGTTTCAATTTCACCGTTATCTTCTTCGATTTGATTGACTATTTCATTCAACTTCAACGTATCAAATGCGTTCACTTCATCCGTAGTCAAAGTGATTTTTTGTTCTACGGCATATTCATAGTCATCATAAGTTACTTTGCCGTCTTTGTTAAAATCATAACTCATATTATTTTGGATTGATGTCATGCTGCTACTCCTTATTTTACCCGTACATATTATATATAAAAGTTATACATTATCTGATATTTCAACAAACAGAAAAATTGTAACATTTCTTAATGTTTTTGTTACTGTGCCGTAACGGGCGCAGTGAGGAACCGAAAATCAGTTTAAGCCAGGTATTGCCTGCGCTTCTGCACCACCGCCGCGCCGCCCCTGCACCACCTACACCTGTAGCCCCTTGCGCCTGCACCACTGCAACTTCGTTTTTAAATATTTTGCTTGTAAACTTCTTTTGCTTTTTTTTCTATATCAGGAGTATCTATTTCAAACACATGAACTCTTGCCGGTCCTAATTCAACTTCAACGGTATTATTTAGCGCCGTGTATCTGCTTGGCTGCCCGTATGGAAGGGTTAAATCTACCAAAGGTTGTGAAGCTTTTAGTCCGGGGATGGTAATTTTACCTTTTTGCACTGCATTAACATCTCTGTTTGCAATTGTCAAAAGGGTTTTACCGTCTTTATGTCTTGCATAAGCAATAATTTTATCATTTTTATTTTGGGTATCTTTGAAAGGAATGTAAGAACCTTTAGCTATTAAATCTTCGTGGTCTTTTCTTATTTGAGCCATTCTGCCCATAAAATCACCTATTTCAGGGTGTTCGCCGCCGGGTTTTCTTGAAAGGTTAAATATATCTACCATTTGAGAGTGGACAATATATTGGAAAGAATCAGTGGCGCTTTTTTGAGCGGGTTTATCTTTGTAAGGATAAATGTATGTATCACCGGATTCAAAGCCTGTAACAAAATAAGGATTAGTCATGGGCAAAGTAAACTGTAAACCTGTTGTCAGATTACAATAAGGCACTCCGCCGTTTGATATAGGGCTTTTGTCATCGTGAGTGGCAAATGAACCTATTAACGACTTCCCTTTTGGCAATCTGTGGCTCATATCAAGGTTTTCTACAACATAATCGTGAAGGTAACTCGCTTTTTGGCGTAACGGGAAGATGTGATATTGTCCGTAATATGAATCAAAACCCACAGCCAGAAGCTCTTCAGGTCTGTCATGGGGCATGTTTAACATCGGCGAAGCGTCTTCATAGGTATAAGTTTCTGCCAGGAATGCAAATTCAGGATTTTTGCTTCTTGTGTAAGAAATTATCTCATCCCAAAACTCTGCGGGTTTCGCTCTTGCAACGTCTGCTCTGATACCGTCAGCGCCACATTCAAGCAGCATATCTACAAATTGTTTATGATAATCCACCAAAGCTTTATTTAAAATTTTCTTATCTTTGTCCGTATAAGGGTCAAACATTCTGATATCTTGCCATCCTTGCGGTGTTTCTGCGTATCCGCGCTCATCTACAGCCATCAAATCGGGTCTTGCGTTAAACAAGTCTAAAGAAGCACAGCTTGGCAAGTCTACCATAACTCTTATACCTTTTTTATGACATTCATCTACGAAGTATTTAAACCCTTCTTTGCCGCCCAGGGTTTCATCAATCTGAAGATAATCTTTTGGTGCATAAAGACTGCCGGCGGTACCAAACGCTCCTGTTGTTCCGGGAGGATTAATAGGCAGAAGGTGAAGAGTATTTACGCCGTATTTTTTTAATTCATCAAGCCTTTCAACCGCATTGTAAAAAGTTCCCTGCTCTTCGCCGTCTTCTATAAGGTGGTTGCCGTCTTTGTCTTTGGCATTGAAGGTTCTTGGAATTAAGGCATGCATAACTACTTTATTATTTTCAAACATAGAGCGCAAATCATTCTTCCACGCAATTTGTGGTGTTTGAGCTTGTTCAGTTTTTACCGCAGGCTTTGTCCTGTTTACTAAAACCTGTGCATAATTTGCAATAAAGTCATTACCCGTCAAAGCGGTATTTGCTGCGGGTGCTTGTTCCTGTTTTACTTCAGGGATTGGTTTAGTGATAAAATTTTGCGCATAATTTGCGATAAAATCACTGCCCTTGAAAGAATATTTATTAGAGGAGGAATTAACTATCATTTAATTACGCCCCTTTCTTTTTTTCATAAACATCAGGATTAAATGCATTTTTTCTGCCTACCATTGCTACCGCCACAGCCGTAACCCCTGCGAGGACACCTAAAGCTATGCCTACTCTTGTGAACCATGACTTGTAAGATAGTACCTGCTGCGCAGATTCTTGTAAGAAATCACCGAACACTTTACCTCCTACATCGGTTAACTTGCCGGGTTTTGCATAACCAAGATTAGAATTATAGAACAATTTTCTGATTGCACTGTTATCTGCACCCAGAGTTAAGTCCTTCTCATTAAATAAAGTAAAAAATGTTCTGATTTTTGCCTTACCGTTTTTGGCATAACTATTCAATTGTTCGTAAAACTCGTTAATTAAAGATAAATTCTTATTGCCGGAGTGTTTTATATGGGTTAAACGATCATATGCACTTTTATCCGCAATACTATAGAATTCTTTTAAATTAATGTATGGAACCTGACTTAACTCCACACCTTTTTGAGCGGCAATAGGCAGTTTATAGTTGAATTTTTGTATAGCATCAAGACCATTGCCTTCAGAAGGAATAAATTTGGATAAAACAGCTTTGGCATATTCTGTAGATTCACCGTTTTTGCCAATATTAAAGAAGTCGTCCATATAGTTACCTATGACGGAGCCTTTGAGGGTTTCAACCGTTTGTACCAGCGATGGTCTTTTGCCAAACCGCATATTTACATCATCACATAAATCAGTAAACAGAACTCTGAAAATACGATTATTTTGGTCTATAACATCAGCAGTATTATGCGCTGAATTTGACATTGCCCCTTTTACACGATTACCCAAAGGACCTAACACGGTATCTAAACAAAAATCATAAGCCTTTTGGTTATTCATCTGTAATTTGTACTTGTCGAATTTGTTTATAAAATTATCTACGTTAAGAGAATCAAATAACATATTTTTAATGATATTAGACTGTTTTGCAATCTTAGCTTCGTTGGAATTTAACGATGCAATTATATCTTTAATTTTATCCTCGCCAAAATTAAGGTTAACGTTCTTTAGAATACTTCTCACGCCGGCATCATCAGAATCAAACAAGGATTTGATTGTTTTAGTATCAAAGCCGTAATCGCGGGTAAGCTTTGCCATGTAATCCGATGCCGTACCAAGGTCGGCCTTGAGGTTATCAAAAACACTAAGCATTCTTAAAGGAGCCTGGAAGGTGTTATTAGTGCTGACATATTTTGCGATAAGATTTTGTCTTCTTTGTGAAATCATTATTGCAAACTGGTTGTGCAGTTCCTTTAATTCCCCTGCAGGGAAATTTTTAGCAAACATTTCTTCCATATTATCAAGATATTTTAAAGAAGTTTCAAGCGCCTTTTTGTTAGTTTCAATTGCGTTGTCTGCAATAACTTGCAAAGATTTAACAGTTTGTTCAAATTTGCCGTCAGGACTAACGATACCTCTGAGAGCTTTTTCTAAAATTTCATTTCTTCTTTCTATGGAAGGTGTAGCGGCAAGTTCCTTCAGAGCTGCGCCTTTGATATCAAAGGCTTGGATAACCTTTTTAAAAGTACTTTCCCAAAGTTTGGCAATATTGGAAGAATCACCCAAAACAGTTGCTTTTAGAACCTTATCCATACTTTGGTTAACAGAAACTTTATAAGTTTGAATCATACGGGCAACATCTTTTAACTTATCAACAGCTGCCTGTGGATTTGCCATTTGAACCGTTGCTTTTGATTTGAATAAGTTGTTCAAATTTTCGACCGCCTGATTTATTCTTCTGTTATCTGTTAAAACACGGTTTTTTATCAAGGTATTTTTAACTTGCGCTATATAAGTATCGACTTCCATACGGTTTAAAGTTTTACCCTTGATACTGTTTGGAAGTTTATCTAAAATTGTTTGCACTCTAGGGTCAATGGCTCGTTTTTGTGAGCCTTGAATAGTTTTGATAATTTCTTGAGCTAAATTGTCATCAACAACCGTAACAGCTTCTTTGCCCGACAAAGACTTAAATATTTTATCTACGGTAAGTGCAACGGTTTCCTGAGTTTCTGTTCCCACTGCTTCAGCTTTAAATAAAGCTTTAACCGATGATTTAAGCTTTTCATCCAAAGAAGACCCTTTTAGCATGTTTTCAATTTGTGTTTCAAGGGTTTGATTTGTATGAATTTTGTCTATGTGTCCGTCTAGCTTGGCTAAGGCTTTTGCCGCAGAAGCGTTTTGGATTTTGCCTAACAAAGGGCTGTAGACGTGTTTGCCTATTTGGTCAGCGGCTAAACTTGCAACAAGAGGAGTAGCGAACCCTGCCGTCATCATAGCAATAGTATTGCCTTGAACAGATATTTGTTTATATTTATCCCTAATCGCACCTTTTCTGTCATCAATATTTCGAGGAACACCCAGTTTATCGCCTATTCTATTAAGTTCTTTATCAGAAATTAAATCCCAGCAAATATATTGAGGGTCTTGAGAGAAGAGTTTTTTTCTGCCGTAGCTGTCAACGTATTTTAATTCCAGGTCAACCCCTTTGGTTAGTTTGATAGGAGCGTAAACAGCCAGTTTTGGCCAAAGCGACATAGCTCCAAACCAACATCCCAGACCTATGAACTCCATACCTTTTCTGAGAGGAGAACCTTTGGAAGAAGCTAGTATTGCAGCGATGCCTAAACTGCCGAGCTTGATTGCGGTGTCGTTAATTCTGCCGATTGAATAATCTGTTCCTTTGCCGTTTATTGCTTTGAAGAAATTTTTAATATTTTGATAATCCTGAACAAAAGGAGTGGCAAGAGATTTTAAGAAAGAGTCTTTTACCAAATGTCCTTTGGGGGCATAAGCAGCTACGCCTGTTTTTAAACTTTCCTGATTAATGACAGCAGGGATTACACCTTTTTGTTGAGGTGCTTGAGTATTGTTTTTTACTTGCAGCAGGTTGGCATAATTCGTAAGCATTGAAGTCATTATTATGCCCTCCTTGATTTAGAAGGAGTGTTTTCACCGCTTAAAGAAGTCTTATGGAAAATCAGAGTATTAGCTAAAACAGGTAAAATAATACTTGATAAAATAACAGCTTTGCCTAAAGCGCCCGAAAATTTGTTATTGCCTTTCCATAATTCAATAAAACCGTTTTTAATATTTTTGCCGACCTCTTGCATGGAAACTTTAAAGGTTAAAAATTTATTAGGATTTTTAGTAAATAAATTTTTTGTATTATTGATAATGTTTCTAAAGCTTATGTTATTAATGCTGTCTTGCTGAGCCAAGCCAATACCCAGGGTAACAAACGGAATCATAAGCATGGTTTTCCATGCCGTTGACATAATAATCAGTTTTTTGACTTTGTCCTGAACCGCAGAATCACTGTCTGCAATCGGTCCTTTCATTCCAAATCTGCGCGCCAGGCGGTTGTAGTTTTCATTAATGTCTTTATTATTTTTGCCTTTGGAATTGTACATTAAATCCCATCTTGTAAACTCACAGCTCTCAAAAACCTTATGGTATTCTTTCTTTTTATTGGCAGGAAGTTCAAGCGGTGTACCCTCTCTTAAGTCAACAACATCTTTGTATGGGTGGTTTAGGTCAATCCCTCTCATTAATTTAACGGGTGTATTTATAGCCATTTTTGCAAGCTCAACGCCTGCATAGTAAAGGGCAACACCCAAAGCCATCTTTTTAAACAGGTTAGTATTAGAATTTTTTAAAGCATTGGTAGCGGTATTTCTGCCGGCAAGATAAACTAATGCCAAAACAGGTCCACCTATAAGATAGGGAAATTTACAAACTTTCAGAAATTCAAAGAAATTAAAATCAGGATCGCCTTTAAGCCCTCTATACATATATTCAGGGGTTTTAGCACCTTGCTCTATCCCTACCTTAAATTTGGTGATAATACCGTTAGAAAGCATGGTGTCTTTCATATTATGAGCTGTAGTCGCGTCAAAAGCGCCCTTTTCAGAAGGCGCCATCTGGTATCTGGAGCCTTGTACAGACTCCATTTGATATCCTGCCGGTGTGGTCGGCTTATTCGTTGTTAACGGAAGATTTACAGCTGATACCATTTAACTAAAACCTTAACCTCAAGATGCTTACGTTTATTATAAATTGGTGAAAAGATAAAGTTGCTACATGTTTTGAGGTTATGTAATAATAATTTACAATTTTTAAAATTTGTTTTTTATTTGTGGTATTATTAAAAATATTTCAAGGAGAAAAAGATGGTTAATGCATTACAAATAGTTCAAGTCCTATCAGGAGTACTTGTAATATTTTTAATATTACTTCACTCCCCCAAAGGCGACGGAATGAGCATGCTTGGCGGAGCTGCGCAATTATTTTCAAGTCAAAAAGGTGCAGAAGCAGGGCTTAATAAATTGACGACAATAGTTGCTGTAATTTTTACTGTGGTATCATTTCTTTTAGGTTTTAAAATTGTTTAACAGCTTTTTGAAGCAAATTTTGTTTGGGTTAATAATTATTTTTTGTCTGCAATTATTTTATTTGCAGCCGATTTATGCTGTAGATGTGGAAAAAAATCTGGTAAGAGTTTTAATTTCAGATACCAAAAGCGGCAGATATGACCATACTTCCTTGGCTATAACTTCGGCAGAGGAGTATTTTGTATTTGACGGGCAGAATTTTCTTTTTAAATCAGAACCTGATAAAACAACTAATATTACCGTAGACAATGATTTTATTTTGTTTGCTAATGCGGGAAAAATTTATAAAGTATTAAAAGCGAACAAAGTTTTTATTAATTCCAAGCAACCTTTATCTGTTGCGAGTTTGTGTAAAAAATCCAAGCCTGCATTGTATGCCGGACTTTTGGAACTGAGTATAAACAATACAAATAAATTGAAACTTATAAATATTCTTGATGTCGAAGAATATTTAAAAGGTGTTGTACCTAACGAAATGCCTGTGTATTTCGGGCTGGAAGCGCTAAAAGCACAAGCAGTTGCTGCAAGGGGTTATGTTTTCAGAGAAAATACCGACCAAAACCGTGATTATGATGTAAGTGATACAACAAGCTCGCAGGTATATTTCGGCAAAAATACCCACGATGAATTATCAGACAGGGCAGTGGATGAAACTAAAGGGCAGTTTGCGCTTTATAACGGAGATATAATTTTATCGCTTTATTCATCAACAGCAGGCGGGCATACGGAGAATTATGAAAATGTTTTTTCAACATCAAACGGCAAAAAAATCAAATATCCCTCAGACCCGATTTCTTATTTAAAAGGGGTAAAAGACACAAAAGGTGATTATGATTTGTCTGATGAGACGCTTGCAAGGGTCTTTTGGGAAAATAAAGTAAAGACTTACGATATAGATTCTCCGCTCTACAGATGGGATTATACCTGGGGAAAGGATGAACTTGAAAATATTTTGAAGAAAACGTTAAAACAACAATCTTCATCGGGCTTTGTTAAACCAAAACTTGAAAATGAAGCCGATTTTGGCGAAATTCTTGATATTTCTGTTTTAAAAAGAGGCGTAAGCGGCAAAGCAATGTACGTTAAAATCGAAACTACAAAAGGAATTTGGTACATAGCAAAAGAAATTACAATAAGAAAAATTTTTCAATATAATAACAAATGGCTGCCAAGCGGAAATGTTTTCTTTGATATTAAAAGCGATGATACCGGCAAAATCACGGACATTAGGGCTTTTGGCGGCGGATTTGGGCATGGAGTGGGGTTGAGCCAATACGGCGCAGGTTACATGGCAAAACACGGTTTTAAATACGATGATATTTTAAAACACTATTATACGGGAATAGCCATAGGAACTTTTCCTTTGGTATGTCATTTGAAATCAAATGCAGTATGCGGGGTTTCTTTTTATGACCCGCAGCCGAAAGGGAATTTAATCGTAGAATATTCATTTATAGCGCATGATACCCTATTTGAAATTAACGGCAAAGAACTGAAAATTTCCGCTAACGAATTTTCAAACAAAAAAGCCAAAGTCAATGTAGAAGACTATCTGATTAAAGGTCAAAATCAAATAAACCTTGTTAAAAATAATCAACGGTTGTTTGAACTTTCCCCGAATAATGTAAAATTTTATGTAGAAATATCAGGCAGCAGCGATGAAAAGTAATCTTTACAAAACGACAGTTATGATAGCCGTAATTACTATTTTTAGCAAATTAGCAGGTTTTTTGCGTGACGTTGTCATAGCAAAGTGCTACGGGACAACTCTTGTGAGCGACGCTTACTTTTATGCATACCAATTTCCGGCGCTTGCCATTATTTTATTGGGCGGACTTGGCGGACCTTTCCACACAGCTACGGTTAGTGTGTTTTCAAAATTAATTCCCGACGTGGAGAAAAAACCTGAAATTAATGTCCAAAGGTTGTTTAATACTTTTGTAACCCTCACGGGTATAGTGTTTTTGATATTTTCACTGTTGTTTTTCTTCTTTGCTCCGCAAATTATTGATTTTATAGCACAAGCAGGAAGCAGTCAGCTAAAATTCCTTGCAGTGGAGCATTTGCGCATAATGTCGCCTATGATATTTATAGGCGGTATCATAGGGATTTTTTACGGTATTTCCAACGTTTATAAAGAATTTTTCTACACGTCGCTAAGCCCTACAATTTTAAGCTTCGTAGTTATAGCGGCGCTTTTGCTTCTACCTGTGGATAAAAGCGGTTTGGTACTTGCTTATGCAACATTGGCAGGGGCAATAGGTCAGCTTTTAATCCAGCTGCCGGTGTTTGCAAAAATAGGATTTTCTTATTATCCGAAACTTTTTTTGAATGATGATAATCTCAAAAATATAGGCGAAATTCTTTTCCCTGCAATGCTCGGCACAACTATAGGACAGATAAATATTTACGTTGATATGTTCTTTACCTCAGGGCTTGAAGAAGGTGCATGGTCTGCTATCGGCTATGCAAACAGAGTTTTCCAATTCCCTGTAGGGGTGCTGATAACCGCTATGCTTGTGCCTTTGTTTCCGATGTTTTCATCGTTTGTCGGCAAACAGGATTTTGGCTCGCTGCGAAAATATTTTCACGAAGGACTTAATTCTTTGTGGTTTCTGGCATTTCCTTTAACGGCGTTTTGTCTTATATTTACGCAGGACATCATTGCAATTTTGTTCCAGAGGGGGGCTTTTGGTCTTAATGCAACTTTAATGGTATCAGAAGCCATGTTCTATATAACTTTGTCAATGATTCCTTATATGGCAAGAGATACATTAACAAGGGTTTTCTACGCTTTTAATGACTCAAGAACTCCTTTTGTCATTGCGTTTTTCTCCATAGCGGTAAAATTTATCACCAACTACCTGTTTGTAAAATCTATGGGCATAGGCGGTATTATGCTGTCTACGACTATGGTTACGATATTTAATGCAACGCTGCTGGCATTTTTAATACGCAAAAAAATAGGGTTGAATTATTTGAAGTTTGCCACACCCGTGGTGAAAATTTTCTTCGCTACAATGATTATGTCGGGTGTTGCGATTTTGGCAAATATTTTCTTTATTTATTTACATCCTGAACACACAATTATATTTTTGATTGTTAAACTAACTATAATAACTGTTTTGTGCGCAATTGTTTACTTCCTGTTGTCGTTGAAACTAAAACTTTCGCCTGCCGTAATGATTATAAATAAAATCAAAACCCGCCAAATGTAAACAAACCGTTACAAATCAATTTTATTGATTTTTTATCACTTATGTATATTAAAGAAAAATATTTTTTATATCATTGGTATATACTTTTACATTATTTTTGATAATTTAAAAATTTTGACGGAAAAATGAGCGCAATTAAGCTTTTTTGGATACGTTTATATAAACATAAGACACCACAAACAAGATTAATCAAAAGATTTTATAACTCTAAAAATTGGGAAGATTTTAATGGAAGTACGAGGCACACAGTGCCTCTTTTTTTGCGGATTTGCGGTAGGCTGACTGAACATAGTGAAGGAACGCCGTAAGTCGGAGGGAAGCGATGAGTTTTCCGACGACCCGCATAATCCAAGACAGCGGATTTTTGGAAGGGTGCCGTGTGAGGCAAAGCCGAACCCAACCCGTAAGAGCAATAGCCGAATTGAACGGAAACTTTTTTGTCAGAAAAATGTTGTAGTGAAATGGCAGGCTATGCACGCCCAAAAATCCAAGACAGCGGATTTGCGGTAGGCTGACCGGAGCGAAGCGTAGGGAATGCCGTCTGTTCGAATAATGCAGTGCAATGAAGACTTTTGCGATAGCAAAATGTCGAAATGAAACTAAGCATTATGAGTTGTGCATAATCCAAGACAGCCGCTGACGCGGGTCGGATTGTTGCAAGATTTTAGAACATGGTGTTTAACTGTTGTGACACGGCGAATCTACACCAGGCTGACCGGAGCGAAGCGTAGGGAATACTGTCTTGGCGGCTGTATAGAAAATGTTTGATTACTGCGCAGTTTCCATTGTTTTGCGGATGTTCTTTTTTGTTTTTTCCAAAGCTTTAATTCTGTTTGTTGTTTGTTTAACAATCTTGTTTAAAGCTTCTCTTTCTTTTTTAATACGAACATAGTTGGCATCAACGGTAGCATAATTTTGCTGGGCTGTAGTTAACTTACTTCTTAAATCTGCTTGAGCCGATTCCAGATTGGAGATAGAAGTTTGAAGGTTTTGGGTAGTCATCACTTCACTTTTTTTCATTTGATTTGCACCCGGTACAATCACTTCGGCGTTTTTATCGGCAGATTTGGTAACCGCAGGGGTTAATGTAGAGGTTAATGCAGGTTCAGCTGCTGCAGGAGGTTTAACTTCCGTGTAGTTTTTTACATCGATTTCGCCGAAAATATCGTCGTTTGCCATAACAGGGAGGTTTGCCGCAATTGCTAAAAGTGAACAGGCACCTAGTGTTAAAATTGTTTTTTTCATATTCGATTCTCCTCTTTTTATTTATATAAGTTTTACTTAATTATATATTATTTGGTTTAATACGGTATCAACTAAATTCATTACTTTTTTAGGTTTAATTTCCTGCATGCAGGGCATATTATCATCTTCTGATTTGTAAAGTTTGCATTTACGCCCGTCGCATGGGGCGCAGGGCAGAGTACTGACAATCACACTGTGTTTTTCACCGTAAGGCCCGCTCCTTGAGGGGGCAGGGCAACCGTAAAGCCCTATACATACGGGTCCTAATGCAGTTGCTATATGCAACGGACCTGTATCGCCCGAGATTATTAAATCACAGCAGGAAATTAAGCAGGCGGACTCCGTTAATGATAATTTGCCCGCAAAAGACGTTATGCCGCTGTAAAGCGAGGTGAGTTCATTTACTTTTTCAACATCTTCCTGTGCGCCTATCGCTACAATTTGTACGTCATATTTTTCCTTTATCATTTGAGCAAGCTGCGCCCAATTTTTGACTTCCCATTTTCTGCCTTGTCTGCTTGAGTTGGCGCCTATGTTGAAGCAAATACGTTTCTTGTTTTCCAGACGGGTATTCATTTTTTCTTTTAGTTCTTCAGGTAAAAAGAGTTTTAAATTTTTGTCCAATTCTAAATCAGGGCAGTATTTTTTGCCTGTATCGAAGAAATTTTCGACAGCATGAAATTTATAATCCTTTTTGTAAGTAACTGTTTTTTTAGGGAAGCTTAATGTGCATAAGATTTTTGTCCTTACGGAAGGCTGCAAATTAAATATGCAATCATATTTTTCCTGTCTGAATTTGTCAGCCAGATTAAGTATATTAAAATAGGATTTACTCTCAAGCAGCCAAATTTTTTCTATATCAGGGTCGTTTTCAAGCAGCAAAGACGGGGCTTTAGTCGTGAGATAGTCTATTTGTGCGCCTGTTTTTTTTAGCGCACGAACAAGCCCTGTAGTTACAACTACATCACCTATTGCTCCAAATCTTATTATTAAAAACTTTTTTTGTTCGTTCATTTAACCATGATATTAAAATTTTGCCGAAAACCAAAATTTTTAATAAATTTTTACAGACGGAGACTAATGCACAAATCAGAAAAATTTGTTTTTTTCGATTTGTGCATTAGTCGACCCTGTCGGATGTGAACAAGCTGAAGCGCTTGCGTTGAGCAATGCTTTAGCTTGTGAAACTCAACGTCACAAGACCGCTGCACAAATCAGAAAAATTTGTTTTTTTCGATTACTGCTCTTTTTGTTCGTTATAAAGAAAGCATTTTACGGAGTGAGAGGGCGAAATTTGTATATCGGGCGGTTCTTTTTGGGTACAGATATCCATTTTGTAAGCACATCTTGAAGCAAATTTGCAGCCTCCGGGGAGATTTTCATTGCTTGGCGGTTCAGTATCAATAATATTTTCACGGTCAATTTTATTAACGCCGATAAGCGGTCGTGAACCTAAAAGCAGTTTAGAATAAGGGTGCAAAGGATTATCAAAAAGCTCGTTTGTTTGTGCAAATTCTATAATTTCGCCCAAGTACATAACCGCTACTTTGTTGCAAAAATGTTTAACCGTACCTAAGTCATGAGAGATAAATAAATAAGTGAGATTAAATTTTTCTTTTAATTCTTTAAGCAGGTTAATAATTTGTGCCTGGATGCTGATATCCAAAGCGCTTATAGGTTCATCGGCAACAATAAATTCGGGGTTTAAAATCAAAGCCTTGGCAATGACTATTCTTTGTCTTTGACCGCCTGAAAATTCATGGGGAAAGTTATCCAGTATGTCTTCACCTAATCCAACCATTTCAAGTACTTCAAGGATTTTGCCGCGGCGTTCTTTTTTATTCGATTTTGTATTAATTTTAAGCGGTTCTTCCAGAATATCTTTTATTTTCATTCTGGGATTTAAGCTGGAATAAGGGTTTTGAAAAACTATTTGAAGATTGGGGCGGATAGTCTTAAATTCAGAATTTTTTATAGCGGTTATTTTCTGCCCATTAAAAAAAATATTCCCTTCGGTGGGTTCAATAAGCTTTAAAATACATCGTCCTACAGTTGATTTACCGCAGCCGCTTTCTCCGACCAAACCCATACTGTCGCCTTTGTTAATAGTTAAATTTACACCGTTCAGTGCAAAAACCCAGCCTTTTGAGCGTCCAAAAAAATCCCTGTTCTTAGGAAATTTCTTTTTTAAATTTTCTATGCGCAAAATTTCTTCCATAGCTATATAATACAGCTTTTAAGAAAATTTTAAAACCGGTAAATTGGAGAAACGCCTATACAAAGCAAGTTGTTATATTAATTTATAGCAACCAAAAGTTCTGCCTCAACAGCTGTAACACCGTCAACAGAGGCTCTGACTCCGGCTTTTATAATAGGTCCTTTAGCTTTTAAAACCGTAGCTTCCATATCCAGCCTGTCGCCGGGACGAACTATTCTTTTAAATCTTGCTTTATCAATACCGGCAAAAAGAGCCAGTTTGCCTTTATATTCAGGCAAGGTCATAACCATGCCGGCAGAAATCTGAGCCAAAGCTTCTATCTGTAAGACCCCCGGCATAATCGGGTTCTCAGGGAAATGTCCCATAAAGAAATTTTCATTCATAGTAACATTTTTGTAGCCTTTAACATATTTCCCAGGCTCATATTCAGTAATTCTGTCAATCAACAAAAAAGGATATCTGTGGGGAACCATAGACATTATTTTCAGTATATCCATAGATTGTTTTTCTGTTTTTGTTTCTTCAGTCATTATTTACTCCTGTTATTATTTAAAACTTGTCCTTACTAATTTTGCAAATTCAACATGGGATTTATGTCCTGCTTTTTTAGCAATGATATGAGCCTTGAAGCCCAGAGGATTTTTGCCTGTTAAATGTAAATCACCGACCATATCAAGTATCTTATGTTTTACAGGCTCAAATTCGGAATTTAATTCACAAGTATAACCGCCCTCATCCGTAAGCCCGACCGTATTATCCAGCCCTGCGCCAAGTGCGATACCCATTTGGTGAAATTTCTCTAAATCTCTTACAAATCCAAAAGTTCTGGCGTTAATAATTTCGCTGTTATCTTCGCCGAATTCAAAACTCACATAGCGGTTTTTAAGCTCTTTGTGGTCAAAATCAATCATATAAGTAACTCTGAATTTGTCCGAAGGCAAAAGAACAATACTTGTCAGGTTTTCTTCATAAAATAAAGGCTCATCAAATTCTGTTATTTCAACAGGTGCTTGTGAAACCAAGTCAGAATTTTTTAAAGCCTCAACCCATTTTGAAGCACTGCCGTCAAAAATCGGCAATTCTTTGCCGTCAAGTTTAACTAACGCATTTTTAATATTGCAAAAAGCAAATGCAGCCATCAAATGTTCAATCAGAGCAACTTGCACATTTTGATTACCAACCACGACAAAGTTATTTGTAGAAATAACGTTATCGGCAAGCGCCTGAATTTCTTCCCCGTTTTGGGAAAACCAAATTCCGGGTTTGCCGCTGCGTTCGATAGTAATACAGGCATTTTGTCCGCTCATTAATGCTTTTCCTTCAAAAGGAACCGGAGTATTAATCATTATTTACTACCGCCGTCTTTTGACATGAATTCGTCAAGCTGTGATTTATATTGCTTGAATTGTTTAACTATATCTTCAAGCTCTTTTATATATTTAAGCTGTTTAATAAATTCTTTCCTCGGAACAGCAGGGGTACCAACGACAATGCTCTTAGGACCAAAGCTTTTGCTGACACCTGCCTGAGCCATAATAATAGAGTCATGCCCGATATTAAGGTGGTCAGCCAAACCTACCTGCCCCGCAAGTACTACTCTGTCACCTATATTACAGCTGCCCGCAATACCTACCTGCGAAACTATCATACAATTTTCACCTACTTTACAGTTATGAGAAATCATAACCAAATTGTCGACTTTTGTACCTTTGCCGATAACGGTATTTTCAATAGTACCTCTGTCAACGGTAGCATTAGCGCCTATCTCTACATCATCATGAATAATAACGGTACCGATTGAAGGAATTTTATAAATTCTTTGCTGTGCCTGCTCGCCTTGAATAGCACCATCTTCTTTTGCCTGCTCTATATTGCTTGGGGTTTCGGTAACAAAGCTGAAACCGTCAGCGCCGATACTTGCACCATGCTGGATAATTACATTGCTGCCGATTTGTACATCATCACCGACATTAACACCCGCATGGAAGAAACAATTGTTGCCTATTTTTGTGTTTCTGCCTACGTAACAGTTAGGAAGAATTTTTGTGCTGTCGCCTATTTCCGCTCCTCTTGAGATAACGGCATTTGCACCGATAGAAACATTTTTGCCCAGTTTGGCATCGGGATGAACCACTGCGCTCGAATGGACACCTTGAGGCGCATCAGGCGGCATATAAAATAAATGAATAAGCTTCATCATTGCTAAACGAGGACGTTCAACTTCTATGGTGGAAAGATTTTCCAACGACACTCCCAACGGAACAAGCGCACATTTTGCTTCTGAAGTGTAGAGATTTTCGATTTCTTCTTCAGAAAGGGCAAGCGCAAGGGTATTCTCATCAGCCAATTTTGGCGGGGCAATTTTCCTGACCTGTATACCATCGGCTAATTTGTTTAGTATACCTCCCACTATGTCGTTAATTTGTTCCAGCGTATAGCTCTTTTGATCTTTCACAATAATTCCTCTCACACTAATTACCACGTAAAACAATTTTAAGCCATCAAAGCTTTTTTTACAATATTTTAATATTTTTTTAATAACCGCTATTATCTGTTAGGTCTATCTCAATATGATTACCTTTGTTTATTCTCTGATAAACCCTTTTGTTTCTAACTCAAACCTTATATTCGTAAATATCTTTATTATAAAATGATTTTTGATTTATGTTCCTTGTTTCTTTTTCAGTCGTATAGCAAGGTGCTTGTATTTTTGTTATATCTTTAAATTTTGCAATTTGCTTTATAAGAACTATGTTATTAATGGCTTGTTCAATTGCTACCGGGTCTGTTGTATCTATCCATAATGTTGTTTTATCCCCACCGTAATTTCCCAAATAAAGATTTGCTCTTTGATGAGCTTGTGTACCATATGTGAAACTCCACTCACCATCAGCAAAACTAGCTAATTTAGGGATATATAATAAATTTCTATTCCCTGTAACCATATAATTAAAAATCGTTTCTAGCTTCACTGCCATATCAAAATCATTTTCAAAAATCAAGCTGTTATCTATTTTGTCATCACAACTCGCATATATAATTGATTTAATAAGTGCATATTGATCTGAAATTGGCATAGTATTAAATTTTGTTGCTAATTCTTGTCTTCTGATTAATTTTGATTTACCTTTGTTTTGAGGTTCTTGAAATATTTCTATAATAGTATCTTTGAAAAAACCTTTGATGATCTTTCTTATTATTTTAGGTTTTAGTGAAAGTTTAATATAATTTGTTTGACATAAATTCGAATATTTATAAAAATCCGTACTTTTAATGTAGTTCATTGAACTCAAATAATTATTATTATCTGTTTCAAATAGAGTCTTACCTTCTCTTAGTATTTCGATAAAAAAGGCGAAATTTTTAATATCATTTTTTATTGGGTTTGCAGGATTTAAATACTTAATATTTGTATAATGTCCTCTTGGAAAAGTTTCAGATACCATCTCATTATAATAAGCAGAAGTTTTAAATTCAGTATCATATACTGTAAAAGCCTTAGTTATTAGTTCTTTATTTATATTTTTTTGTCCCATATTTTTTTCAATCTTTTTTGACATATCAATAATTTGTTTTAGCGTATAAACTATAGGAACTGATGATACTCCACGATTAAAACTTAAGATTCTTTGATCAGTATTTTCCCATAATTTTCCTTTGAACTCATTAACCAATTTTTCATTTAATTCATCATTATTGCTGCCTTTTATAATAACGTACCCTTTATCAATATCTGAACCAGGATAAGCCTTTTGTAGTCCAACTGAACAAGTATCATCATAACCAACTTTTATTATGTCAAAATAACTGCTCTGATAGCTATTAGAATTTTTAAGGTCATTAGAGCTTTTAGTGATGGCATTTAAAAAGGTATCTTCTATCATTTGTGCAACTTTTTTTAGATCTGGAAAGCCTGTTAACGAACAATAATGATCTATAAAACGTTTTTTGTTTATATCAGTTGTTAATTTATCTAAAAAATTTAAATTAGTCCTTCTGATTTTTTTATTTTCCGGAGCAAAAGCATCATCATGCATATCTAAATAATTACCCAACTTCAAAAATTTATTTTGCACTGAAAATGGTTTCGCCGTGACAATCTACGCCACCTGTATTAAATAATTTTTGTTTAGCCTTGTTTACAGTTGTTGTTATGTATTTGATATAATCTTCAAAACCGTTATACCGTTGCCCATAAGACTGATAGTTGATTTCAACTGCATTTAATCTGTCGTTACTGTCAGAAATCAATTTATTTAAAAATTTTTCAAACAAATGTTCTTTCCAATCTATATTTTTATCTTTGCAATATACTTGCAAAGCGTGCCCATAATCTTTTCCTTCGGCTAATGCAACCAATCCGGGGTGTGCTAATCCGAAAAATCCGTTAAAATCAGTACCAGTTGCCTCGTTGAAAAATTTATTTGAAGTAATTGAAGCGTTTGTATCAATTAACGCTTGAAGGCTTTTGGTGTAGTTATCTCTTGTTTTATCTATATATTCTAAAAATTCCGGCTTGATTTTTGATGCGACCGTATCAAAATTTGCGGATAATTTCGAGTTTTCTAAATAACGACTTATGTATGCATTATCAACTCGTTGAAAAGCTGATTTTTCTATAAAATCTGCTCCTACGGTGTGGAGTAGATTTGTAATAAAATCATTATTTTTTTGTTTGGCGAACTCGTATATCCCAGCTTTAAGTGCCATATAATCTCTTAGATTATAAATATAGCCGTTGGATAATGCTTTTCCCAAGTTATTTCCGCACAGTTGAGCTTCTTTCCAATCAAATCTGTATTCAGGGTAAAGTTTATTTGCATTTTCAAGAATTTTTTTCATAACAATAATTCTTGAATTTCTAAGTTTTTGTAAAAATCCATCTAACACTTTATCAAATGGATTGAGGCAATAGCCTAAAATTTCATAATTAAGCGGAGTGTTGACATCATTGGCGTCAGTATGTACTAATGAAAACTCACCGCCCAAAACAAGTCTTAGATTTTTGTAGGCATCAGGATTTTTTGCGATAATTTCCACTGCTCTTTTGGCACCATCCACTGTATCATGGTCGGTTATTGCTATTGTAAAAGGAGGTTTCCCGTCATCGCCGATTTTTTGTGCGACCTTATCAGACCACCTACGTGCATGTTCCAAAAATTGTTCTACAGATAATTTACCGTCAGAAGTGGTTGTATGATTGTGCAAATTTACTCTGTATGTAAAATTGTCAATTGCTTCGATATTTTTACCGACCTGAAAATCCTGCGGTGTAAAAGTGTTTAAAAATTTTTTAAGCTGCGTAGTTCCTACAATTGAAGCAAGTTTAAATTCTTCTCCGGCTTGCAATCCTACGCTTTTAGCCAATTGCTCATAGTAAAATTTATCTTGAGGAAATTGCTGTAAGATATTTTGATATTGGGTTTTTAATGTTTGGTAGACATCTTCTGTCGATTTATTAACCCCTCGTGAGGCTAGCTTTTTGATTAAGAAAATCCCGCCAATACCCGCCAGTACACTCCCTGCAATTATTGAGGTTGTTTTTAGCATATTATTTTGGGGTTGCACAGAAGATATTTGTTTAGGATGAGAGATAGATACATTATCAAATGGCAAAGAATTCTGTGCTAGAATAGTTGGGGTTTTAAACGCAACAAAAACATCATTTTTAAAAGCAATGCCAAAATGGCTTTCAAAAAACCGGATATTTTTTATGCGCATAAATACCTCTTTTTTTTCCCTCTGCCACTATAGAGACAGATAAATATATTTTTTGTCAGTTTACAATAATATTGTTACATTTTTTTACAGCAATGTCTTGTAAACATTAACTTTTTCTTTACTTATTTCGATTAGAGTAATAAAATTGTAATGTAGGGTGTACTTGAGAGAAGAATTGACTAAACAAATTTTAATAGAAGGCGGGAATAAACTGCACGGAGAAGTTCACATAGGCGGGGCAAAAAATGCCGTGCTTAAACTTATGGCAGCAGCTCTTTTGGTGAAAGATGTCTGCATTATACATAACGTTCCTGATTTATCGGACGTTGAAACAATGCTTGAAGTTATTAACTGTTTAGGCGCAAAAACCAAGTATTGCAAGGCTTCACAATCAATAGAAATCAATGCGGCAGATATTACAAACTGCACGGCGGATTATGCTTTTGTAAGCAAAATGAGAGCGTCATTCAATGTTTTAGGCGCATTATTAAGTCGTTGCGGTGAAGCAAAAGTAGCCCTGCCGGGCGGCTGCGCTATAGGCGAACGGCGTGTTGATTTTCATATAAAAGGACTACAGCAGCTTGGTGCGGAGGTAGTCATAGAAAACGGTTATGTTATAGCAAAAGCAGCGGAATTAAACGGAGCCGATATATTTTTAGACATACCGTCTGTAGGCGCTACAGAAAATATAATGCTGGCTTCCATCTTCGCTAACGGTGTAACCCGGATAAAAAACGCTGCGCAAGAGCCTGAAATTATAGATTTGGCAAACTTCTTAAACGTGATGGGAGCTGATATAGTAGGCGCGGGAAGCTCCGAATTAATTATAAACGGAGTGGAACGCAGCAGACTAAGAGGGGTCGAATATTCAACGATACCCGACAGAATAGAAGCGGGAACATATATTTGTGCCGTGGCTGCAGCAGGCGGAGATGTCGTCGTAAGAAATGTTTTGCCTTCTCATATAACATTTTTTACAAACAAATTAATTGAAATAGGAACAAATATAGAGGTTGTTGACCCTTATTCTTTGAGAATATCAAAAGATAAACAATTAAAGGCTATAGACCTTGTTACGCAGCCGTATCCCGGATTTCCGACGGATATGCAGGCGCCTATGATGAGTGTTTTAACTTTAGCGGACGGCATAAGTATCATTACGGAAAGCCTGTATGAAAACCGATTTATGCAAATTCCGGAACTTAGAAGGATGGGGGCGGATATACAGCATGAAGGTTTGCATGCTATAGTAAAAGGTGTCAGAGAACTTACCGGTACACAAGTAAAAGCCAGCGACCTCAGGGCAGGAGCCGCAATGGTAATAGCAGGGCTTGCCGCCAACGGTACAACTGCAATTACGGATATTCATCATATCGATAGAGGTTATGAAAAACTGGAAGAGAAACTCAGTCTTTTAGGCGCAAATATTAAGAGAATTGAACAAAATTCTAATTTGTTAGATAATCAGGTTATTAAAACAACAGGGCTATAAGATGAAAAAATACAAAAGATGGTACGATTATGACCCAACCTTGCTTGAAGTAATTGAAATTTTAAGAAACTATCAGGATGAACTTAAAGCGCAGGCGGCAATTTTTCTTGAAAAAATCGAAGCTCAGGCAGGAAAAGAAACCGTAGACAGGTTTTACAGCATGGTAAAACCCGTAGATGGCGGAAAACGCTGGTATGACAAAGACCCTGTTATTTCAAAAGCAATAGAGCTGTTAAGAGTGGTGCCTTCCAGTGTACAAAAAAGTGTAGCGGAAAATTTTATGAAATCTCTTGAATCTACAGGGTTAACCCGTGAAGAGATTAAAGCAAGCATAGAAAAGATTTAATGTTTGATTTGGAGTCTGTATATAATACTTATAGCGAAAATGAAAAATCCCATGCAAAACAAGTTGTGTTTTTGAGCAGGCTGATTTTTGAAGAAACAAAAGCTTTTCATGATTTTGAAGAAAAAGAATTGAACTATTTAACCCTCGCTGCAAAATATCACGATATCGGCAGGATAATAGGCTCAAGCAAACACTATTTAAACAGCTATAAAGTTATCAAAGAGTCTGACTTTGCAAGGATAAAAAATTTAACCCCCGCAGAGCTGGAAATTATTGCATTAGTTGCCCGATATCATTCAGGCGAAATACCTAAAAAAGACGATAAAGATTTTAGAAATCTTGAGAAATCAGAGCAAAAAACAGTAAAAATTCTGGCGGGAATTTTGCGCTTAGCGGATGTTTTAGACAGAGAACACCTTGAGCTTGTTAAAAATATCTACTTTGAGCTTGACAATGAGAATAAAATACTGTACTTACTTCTTGAGGTGCTGCAAAAAGGTTACTTCCCGGATGTGAAAATTTTTGCTAAGAAAAAACTCCTTATGGAAAAAGAATTTCACACCCAAGTTGTTATAAAAGTTACTTAAAAAACGGAGATAAACATGAATGAAATAAAAGTTGTAATTTCACTTAAAACCTTAATGGTTATTCTGGGCTTAATCCTTTTGTGCATAGGAATATTTTTAATAAAAGATATTCTGTTGTTTTTATTTGCAGCATATATTCTCTCCAGCGCTTTGTTTCCGCTGGTAGATTTTTTGGGCAAAAGAATGCCGAAAGCCTGGGCAATTACCTTGATTTTTATAGCTATTTTAGTAATCGTAATAACAATCCTTGTTCCGTTTTTATATTTATTGGTAGACCAAATCCATGAACTTATAAACCATTTGCCGAAAATTATAAATAAAATACAAGCGTTACTTGCAACGTACAAAAGTTCTTATATTTCAAACTTCCTGCCATCAAACCATGAAATCTTATCCAAAGTGTTAAACTACAGCGAAAGCCTTGTGCTAAAATCACTTGACTTTACCATGATGTTGTTTGGAATGATAGTCGGGTTTTTCACATTAGCAGCTATAGTATTGTTTATTTTGATTGATAAAGATGAAATTAAACAGGGAATATTAAGCTTCTTTCCCAAAAACAAACGTGAGCAAATAAGCAAAATCGCTGAAAATATAACAACAAGATTAGGCGGTTACGTCAGAGGGCAGCTTATGATAATGTTTTTAGTCGGTTTGATTACAGGGGTAATAATGCACCTGATGGGAATCCCGTTTGCGCTTTTGCTTGGGATAATAGCAGGAATATTGGAGATTGTACCTATTATAGGTCCGATTTTATCGGCGGTGCCGGCTGTAATTTTAGCATTTATGATTAATCCATGGCTTGCACTCGGTGTAATTATAGCTTATTTAGTTATTCAAAGGGTGGAAAATCTTATTACACCGTTTGTCTACGGCAAGTTCCTGGATATGCCTCCTATCGTTATAATCAGTGCAATATTAATTGCAAGCGTTACGTTGGGCGTGTTCGGAGTTATTCTTTCCCCTGCAATTGCAGCGGCGTTGTATGTTGTAATTCAGGAACTATACCTTAAAAAAATAAACAGTTAATTTATTTGAGGGGATTAATATGAGTGAAAATACTTCAGTTAAATTTGATCCGGGTTTTGCGCCTTATGTTTTAGCTTTTGGCGAAAGTTATGATTATATTGAGGGTGAAGTCCGCAAGTTCAAAAATATTTCTCAAAGAAAACAAAAATACAAAGCGCTTGAGCCTTCCCTTTTCCGTTTAGCTGATAACGTTGCAGCGTTTTATCTGGGCTGTATGCTGTATGCGGCATATTTAAACCTGTATTTTGACGAAGCAAAATCAATTGAAGGCAATGATTTCTACGGTCTTGATGAAGAATATTGCCGCAGCAGCGAAGTAACAGCAGAAGTCAAAAGCTTGGCAAAATTCCTGACTATGCACGAAAAAAGCCCCTTTGCCACCCAAAAAATAAACCCTGTTTATAAAATTATAGTCGCAGAATATGAGAATTTCTTAGATATCAACCATTATTTTGTAAACATTAAAACAACCAAAGACCTTAAACTGCCAAAATTATGCAATCCGCTAAAAAAATATTCAAAAGCAGAGTTGGAAGAAGTATTAAACACCATAGAAGCTGCTATTAAAGCAGGTCAAATCGAAAACCTGCTTACTTCCAAGTATATTCAATTGGCGCAATAGAGGTATGGAAGCCCGGCGGGTAAGTTGTAATAGAACAAGATGAATACCTAAAGCAGCTTTACTGTTCTGAGTACTCTAATTTATAGCCTAATATTGCAAATATAAGTTGGACTTCTTCAAACTTAATGGTTTTTCTTCTCAATTTATTAGTAATGTTATTTCCCGAATAACTTTTTCCCGTTTTTTCACTCAAAATTTGGCAAACTTGCTTTAAAGTCATTCCCCGTTTAGCTATTAATGATTTTATTTCATTTTTTACATCCATAATTGTTCATTATAAATGAATGTTGACAATAAATGTTTTTGCGTATATTATCAAACTATAATGAAATAAATATTTGTTTTAAGTTTGATAAGGTTAAGTATAGTGTAATAACTGAGGAAACAATATGACGACACTAAAAACATTCAAAATCGGGCAAGAGAGTAAAATCCGCTTGGGTCAAGCTGGAGCCGAGCTTGTATAGGTGGCTTTTATTATATAATTTTCCACACAAAAACAACGACCTAATTAATAAGTCGTTGTTTTTAGGAATATTTTTAATGATTTTAATTAACCTTTAGCAGGATTCCAAAAAGCATCCGTTAAAGATTTTTCTCTTGCTTTTTCAGCACTGATGTTTACGTTGTTAGGCGTAAATATAAATACACCGTCGCCAATTCTTTGTTGATGACCTTCCAGTGCATGAGTAGCGCCCGCCAAGAAGTCTACAACTCTTTGCGATTGTTCGCTGTCAAGCATTTCTACGTTTAATACTACGGTTTTTCTTTCTATCAAGTTTTTAGCTATAGATAAAGCATCATCAAAGCTTTTTGGCTCTACAACCATAACTTCATAGCCGCGACCTGTAATCGGTCTTACTACTTTTAATTCTTTTTCTCTCTTTTTTGGCTCTTCTTGCACTTCTTCACCGATTTCATCGTAAATGTCGAATCCGTCTTCTGACTCTAATCCCAAATCGAAAATCTTCTTAATTTGATTAACTAATGCTGACAATGTTCATCCTCCCCGTTATATTTTTCACTTAAATAATCTTTGTCCCAATCTTATCATTGTTGAGCCTGCTTTGGCAGCTACTTTGTAATCCCCGCTCATCCCCATAGACAGCTCTTTAAACTCAACCTGATATTTATGTTGTATATTATACTGCAAATTTGCTAAATGTGTGAAGGTTTTTTCTAATAATCCTTCGTTTGATGTATTCTCTGCCATGCCCATAAGACCGATAACCTTAATATTGGGTAATTTCAGCAGTTGTTCAAAAATGTCGTATACCTCCTTTTCGCTCAATCCCCACTTGGATTTTTCTTGCGAAATATTAACTTCCAGTAACACTTTTTGAATTTTATTCATCTCGCCTGCCACACGATTTACTGTTTGTGCGATATCAAGGCTGTCAATTGAATGAATATAGTCAAAATTTGCTACAACTTTTCTTACCTTATTCGATTGTAAATGTCCAATAAAATGCCATTCACAATTGTTTTTGATTTCATCGGGCAGATTATTCAGCTTCTTAAGCGCGTCTTGCACTCTGTTTTCGCCAAAATCTCTTATCCCCAAATTGTAGGCGGCAATTATACCATTTTCATCTATGTACTTAGAAGCCGCAATTATCCTTAAATCAAATTCCTTGAGCTCATCTAATACTTCATTATAGTTGGCTTTTAAATTGTTCATTTATTCAAAAGGCGCTTCATTGTACATATCTGATTATTATATTATTATACAATTTTTAAAAACTACAAAGTTTTTTCAAATACTTATTATTAATGACTTTACAAAACATGCCAAAACCCATGTCAGACATGCAATAGGACATGATTGTACTCCTGTTAACAATTTGTAACACTTGCATTTCCCGAATGTAACAAAATATTAAGCAGAATATATACTAAATAAGCAATAAATATATACTCAACGTTTTTAATAATATATACAGAGGATATAAAGAAAGAGAGATAAACATGGGCATTGCAGCTTTACAGGCATCATATCTAACTTTAACAGCACAAAAGGCAAATTATGAATTTTCTTTAAATGTTATAGACAGAAGAAGACAAACATTAACATTACAAGGCGGCAAGCTCATGGAAGAATATATGGAAAAATGGGCTTTGACTTCGCAGGAAACAGGTGCAGCCGAGGATAATGTTGATACGTTTAACTGGGAAGTATTCCAGGCTGATTACACGGCGGCACAGAAAAAACTTGAATATCAGGATAAAGCTTTAGAATTACAAAGAACTAATATACAAACTCAGGTAACAGCTATTACAACCCAGCAGGAATCTGTTCAAAAACAAATTGAAAAGAACGTACAAAAAGATTTCCAAAGTTCATTAGGTTAATAGGGACTTAACCCCTTTAAATTCACTGTTTTAAAAATTTTCCTTCCAAAAACGCAATTTTTTTTCATACTTTGTTTTTATATAAATATGGAAAGAAGAAATTAGGAAGACCCGGAAGGAATTTAACTATGGCAGTTGGAGCAAGAGATCATATTGATAAACTATTAGTTCGTAAATATGCAGAATTAAAAGTTGAAAATCACGAAAGTCTTAAAGAAACTCAAATTGATGAGCAAAAAATGTTAGCTAATATGCAAAATTTTGCAAATGATAAGCTGGCAATGCTTAAAATGAAAGATAAATTAAATGTTTTAGGTAACAAATTGTTAGCTAAATCAGCGTACAAGAATTACAGGTATATACCTGTTTAAAAAGAAATTAATTCCAACGGGTTCATATAGGGGTTTAACTTGAGGCTTACAAAAGCCTCTTTTTATTGCATGCGCAAGCCGATGCAATGCAAAAAGGCTGCGATGAACTCTTAAACTCAATCTCAGCTTCTCAGCCTCTTAGCCCCGAGTCGGTAAGATACTGAGCTCGCTTCGCTCCTCAGCATGACAACTTTTCTCAGCTTCCTTCACCTCTTCACTACTCTCTATCAAGGTTTCGGTATTGTACTGCTTCTAAAATATGTTTTGGTGCAATATTATCTGAATTATCAAGGTCGGCGATTGTTCTTGAAAGTTTTAATACACGGTCAAATGCTCTGCCTGAAAGTTTGAATTTTGTGATTGCGGTTTTTATTATGTTTTCGCAGTCGTGAGTTAGTTGGCAGTACTTTTTAATTTGTTTTGGAATCATTTGAGAGTTGCAGATAATATTTTCCTTTTCAAATCTTTTAACTTGAATGTTACGTGCTTTTATTACTCTTTTTCTTATAGAGGCAGAACTTTCGGCTTCGGTTTTTGCCATCAGTTCACTTTCTTTAAGTCTTGGTACATTAATTTGAATATCAATCCTGTCAAGCAGAGGACCTGAAAGTTTTGACCAGTATCTTTGTATTTGAAAATCAGGGCATATACATTGTTTTTCGCTATCTCCGTAGTGTCCGCAAGGACAGGGGTTCATAGCGGCAAGCAATGTAAAATCGGCGGGATATTTGACGCTCTGTTGCGCTCTTGAAATTGTTACTACGCCGTCTTCCAACGGTTGGCGCAGAACTTCAAGCACGCTTCTGGGGAATTCTACGACCTCGTCCAAAAACAAAATCCCTCTGTGGGCAAGTGTGATTTCTCCGGGTTTTGGATTGCTGCCCCCGCCTATTATTCCTATAGCTGAAGCGCTGTGGTGAACGCTTCTGAAGGGTCTCTGGGTTATTAAAGGTACATCTTTGTCAAGTAGTCCGCTTATACTGTAAATTTTGGTAAGTTCAATAGCTTCGCTTGATTCAAGCGGCGGCAATATACCTGTAAAACACTTTGACAAAAGAGTTTTACCTGCTCCCGGGGAGCCTACCATTAGTATATTATGTCCGCCTGCAGCTGCTATTTCTAAAGCACGCTTAGCTTTGGTTTGTCCTTTGACATCCTTAAAATCAAACAATGGTACTGCTGATGAAGCATTGTTTAAAAATTCATTTATATTGACTTTGAACTCGTTAATTTTTAATTCTTCTGTTTGCTCGGTCGATAAAAATTCTATTACTTCACTCAGATGTGAGGCAGGATAAACAGCTATACCTCCAATTAGAGCTGCTTCTTTTGCGTTATCTTTTGGTACTATTATTTTTTGAATTCCCTGCTCTTTTAGTCCGAGTGCGATGGGCAAAACCCCGTTTACTGCTCTTAAGCTGCCATCGAGTGAAAGTTCGCCTAAAAAAGCAATATCGGTTAACTTCATTTCATCTATTTCACCTATTGCGCTAAGTACGCCTATTGCCATAGGAAGGTCGAAGCTTGAGCCTTCTTTTTTAATATCCGCAGGGGCAAGATTAATGATGATTTTTTTGGCAGGGATTGTAAAGCCGGAGTTTTTTATGGCGGAGCGGATACGCTCTTTTGCCTCGCTCACGGCTGTATCAGGCAGCCCGACAATTGTAATACCCGGAATAGAGTTGTTCATATCTACTTCTGTAATTATCTTATATCCGTCTATTGCAACGGTTGTACCTGTAAAAACTTGTGAAACCATTGTTATTCCAAACTCTGAAAACTGTCCACGGCGCGATTCGAACGCGCGACATCCACCTTAGGAGGGTGACGTTCTATCCTGCTGAACTACGTGGACAAGATAAAACTTTCATCCTAAATATACACGAAATAAGTTTGCGTGTATAGATGAGATTGATTGTTAGCCTTTTTATCGAATATTTTATTATGAGGGTTTTTTGTAAGCTTGTATAGTGGTTATAAATAAAACATACAAAATCTAAAAACCTATTATCACCCAAAGATAGATATTACCCGTAATTAATAAGAGAGCAGTTATTAAACCGAAATAGAAAAAAAAGGAATAAATAAATTTGAGCATGGTTTTAACATTTGGTTTTTCATTTTTAAAATCAATGTTTTTTTTTATAACAATTTCTAAAATAAAAAGTAAAAATATTAAAGAACAAACAATCGAATATATCGTATAGTATAGAGCAAAATTACTAATTGTTAAGTAAGGTAATGAAAAACCAACACTAAAAAAATTTTCTTGAAAAAGAAAATATAGGCTAAAAATAAAGCCCAAATAACCCAACAAAGATAAGATTTTTAAGGAAATATATTTATATAGCATATACAAAGTTTACTGTAAAAATAGGAGAATTACAATTATGTCAGACCGCTTTAAAAAATTAACAGATAAGTTAAATCCTGCTAAACATTATAATAATGAAATTTATAGAAAAACAAAGCATTATCAAAAAAAATACGGCTTTGAAATAGGTAAGAATTCTAAAAATGATACTTGGAATAATGAAGCCGATGCATTTAAACACGCTTTTGCATCTGCAGATTTAGCATTAAAATTAACTCAAGCCGGAAGTAAAATAATTGGAGATAAACATGAAAAAGAAAATCTGCAAGCCCAAAGTTCATATAACGAATCAAATATGGATTGGTGGAATAATCAAGCAGGAAGAGATATTGCCAAAGAAATCAGGCAAGAATACAATTTCTTAGAAGTATTAAGGCTACAAGCCACCGGTAAAATGGATGATATTATTGCCGAAAAAGTTATGCAGCGTATGCGAAAATGTGACTTGATAACTAACCCAAATGATAAAAGAGATTTTAGAAAAAATTATAATAGGCTTCAAAATACCAATTTAACGGGTTTTGCTGCTCCTGTTGATGACATAAACAGAGTTTACACGCTTGAAGAAATCAAAAATATGCCGAAAGAAGAGTTTTTACAAAACAGGCAAAGAATTCTTGAGGATTTTGCCAATAAAAAGATTTTATCAGAAGAGAATGCTAAAAAAGAAGTTCAATCTGGGAATTTAGTTTGGGTTAATTCTTATACAAGAGCCGACGGCACAAAAGTCAGGGGCTATTACCGCTCGAAATAATTCTACATAGCTTCAGGGGCGCTTACGCCAAGAAGGTCAAGCGCATTTTTAAGCACGGTTTGAACACTTAAAACAACAGCTATTCTTGATTTAGAAAGGTCTTTGTCTTCTGTAATTACCCTTGCTACGGAATAAAACCTGTGGAAATCTCCCGCAAGCTCCTGGGCGTATTTTGCTATCAAATACGGCGCACGAAGCTTTGCTGCTGAAAGTATCATATCTTCAAAAGAATCAAGCTTCAAAAGCAGTGTTTTTGTTGCACTGTAAGCCTTGTCCTTTTTGTCATACAGCGGCGAAAATTCTTTGGTATTAAATGTTTCGTCAATTTCATCTTGTGAAAAAGCAGGTTCAAGTTCTATTTTGTTAACGGTATCAACTCTTTTTGCCAGTGCGTTTCTTATTATGCTGCAAGCCCGGGCATGAGCGTATTGGACGTAAAAAACAGGGTTTTCATCGGCTTTTGATTTTGCCAAATCAACATCAAAATCAAGCGTTGTATCTATGCTTCGCATTATCATCCAAAATCTTGTGGCATCTGCTCCGACTTCATCGACAAGGTCTTCAAGTGTAATCATTTTCTTTCTCTTGCCCATTCTTACCTGCTCGCCGTCAATTAAAAGGTTTACCAGCTGCCCCAAAAGAACTTCCAGGTGGGTCGGGTCGTAGGAAAAAGCTTCCAATGAGGCTTTAATTCTTGCTACATAACCATGGTGGTCTGCCCCCCAAATATTTATAAGCCTTTCAAAACCGCGCTGCATTTTATCGATATGGTAAGCTATATCCGCGCTCAAATAAGTGTAAGCCCCGTCATTTTTAATCAAAACTCTGTCTTGGTCATCGCCAAAAGTTGTGCTTTTGAACCACAAAGCGCCGTCTTTTTCAAAGGTATGACCCGTTTGCTTAAGTTTTTCAAGGCATTCAACCACTTTATTTTGTCTGTGAAGGTCAAGTTCGCTGTAATAATTGTCAAATTCTACATTGAGTTTTTGCAAAAGCCTTTTTTGCTCATCAAGCATATATTTTTTCGCAAAATCCGCAAGCTCTTCTTTAAATTCAGAGTGTTTTTTCCCCTGTTTGATTTTTGCCGCTGTTTCGGGGTTTTGTGCAATAAAGTCTTTTGCTGTTTGGATTAGATATTCGCCTGTATAGAAGTTTTTAACTTCCGCTTCATCGGTCGGGAAATTAATATTTTCGCCTAATTCCTGCATAACTCTTATGAAAAGAGAATGCGACAGATTGTTTATCTGGTTGCCTGCATCGTTAATATAAAATTCCTGATAAATGTCATAGCCCGAGAACTTTAATAAATTTGCCAAAGCGCTTCCCATACAAGCCCATCTGCCATGTCCTATATGCAAAGGTCCTGTGGGATTGGCGCTTATGTATTCAAGCATAACCTTTTCTTTGCCGCCGCTGGTATTTGCGCCGAAAGTCGCTTTTTTTGTAAGGATGTTTTGCAAAGCTTCGTTAAAAAACCCGTCTGACAGCTTAAAATTCATAAATCCGCCTATTATATTAACCTCAAATGAAGTTGATGTTAAAAATTCTGCAAGGTTTTGGGCAATAAGAGGCGGAGCAATTTTTGCCGCTCGTGCGTAGGGCGAAACATTTATTGAAAAGTCGCCGAAGTCAGGATTTTTCGGTTTTTCTATGATGATATCCACTTGGGTTGCGCTCTCAAGTGAACCCAGTTTTTTTCCTTCGCAAGCTTTGTTTATCGCCGCTGTGATTATTTTTTTTATTTTATCTTTTAACATACTTTTGAATAAAGCCCTACAACAAAACTAATATTATAGGAAAAATAAAACTTTATCAAAGGGTTGTGCGATTTTTTGTAAGCTTGTATAGCAGTAATGATATCATCATATGTAATCTGCAAGGAAAAAATAAATGGTATTCGTATTGTAAATAGCTATTCCGCTTGTATAAGGAGCATTGTCCTGAAAAGAGGCCTTATGTAAAATACAAATCTTGTCGGCGTCTGTTATTTCATCCGGATAGATTGTTATATCATACTTGTCAAAATTTTCTTTATCCGTAAATATGATACATTTTGAACCATATTCTTTCATTATGTTTTCAATATATTGTTTATTGATATTAAATTTTACATAATGAGTATTATCATTCATAGCCCTATCAATTTGAAAGTGGTAATCCGAAATACCATCAGGCAGTTGGTTTGGGAAATGTTCAAATCCTGCATAACGTTTTAAATTTCTAACTTTTCCAGAATAGGAGTAAGCCGAGGGTGTTTCAGGTCCATCCGGAAACATTTCTGAGCCTATGAAAATAATTCCGGACAATAGTGCGAAATAAAATATACTTAAAGGTATAATGGGAGCTAATATAGAAATAATTGAAGTCTTCTTCCATTTCAGGTAATCCTCGGCAATTTTTAGCAGTACTAACAAAAAACAGGGTATTAATGCAAACAACACAAAAACTAAGTCAACAGGAGTAATACGCCCCGTTAATGTAATCAGTTGAATATAAAGCAAAACTGCAATAATAAAACAAAAAATTATTGTGCCATCCAAAAATGTTATTTTATGCACTTCCGACAAACCTTAAAATAATAGTTATTACACTGATACTATACTTTAAATTTATATAAAACACAATTATATATTTATAAGCTTCAATCAAACAAAGCCATAATTGCCAAGGATAGTTTATTGAATAATAAAATGACCGCCTGTAATTTTTAAAATTTCAAGCAATAAATTGATACTTGGTGCGGTTGCGCCTCGCTCAATTTTTGATAAATGTTCTTTGCTAATACCTAATAAAAGAGCAAGCTTAATCTGAGAAAAAGTTTTTTCTTTCCTTAGTTTTTTTATTTGCTCACCCAGCTTCACTAAACTTTCGTTTTTATTTGACATAAGTATTATTTTCTCGTCGGTATTCCAAGTTTATCATACTGCAATGAAATAGGGTTTTAATCCAGCATATTATTTTTATCTAAATAGCTTAAAATCCATTTTTCAAGTTCCCAAGTGGGTTTTGTACTATTTTTCGCACAAGTAACTTTAAACATTTGCCATAAATCTTCATTGAACATAAAAGCGACCTTGTGTGTTTTATTTGTTTTTAAATCGGATATTCTTTCAGTTTTATTCATAGTATACCTGTACAACTATATAACAGTATTATGCTTCTTATTGCATGTGCAAACAATGGATGTTATTATATAGAAAATTATGCAGGTATATAAAAGAAGCAAACTATGCTTCTTTTTGCGGGTAATATATGAAAAGTTATAAAAAAATTGTTAATATAGAAAAAGAGTTGTTAGATATAATTTTAATGTCTCAAGTTTTGCTTTCTGCGCTAAAATATAGCGAAGAAAAAAATGAGGTTGTCGATGGATGTAGTTTAATGATGGCGCAAATCCTACAGAAGATAAAGAATATTTTAAATAATTTTTGATGATAAAAATAAGGACCGAAACATTTAGCTTCTTTTTGTTTGTTGTAAAATATAAGTAAAGAATAGCACTTGGAGAAAATTTAATGTTCAAAACCGCCACAGAAGCACAAGAAGCATTATTATCAAAAAAAATCAGCGCAAAAGAACTTGTTGATTTTTCTTATAAAACGATAGAAGAGCAAGAGCCAAAAGTCGAAGCGCTTAACGCTTTAACCAAAGAATTGGCTTATGAAACAGCAAAAAATGTCGATGAAAAAATTGCTAAGGGTGATAAGCTGCCTTTGCTTGCAGGTGTGCCTTTAATCATTAAAGATAATATTTGTGTAAAAAACACTTTGACAACAGCAAGCAGTAAAATGCTTGAAAATTTTGTATCTCCGTATAGCGCTACCGTTGCAAATAAACTTGAAGAAAACCTTATCCCTGTTGTAGCGAAAGCTAATATGGATGAATTTGCGATGGGCAGCTCTACCGAAAATAGCGCTTTTAAAATTACCAAAAACCCTCATAATACAACAAAAGTTCCGGGCGGAAGCTCAGGCGGTTCTGCTGCAGCCGTTGCAGCAGGCGAGGCTTTGTTGTCTTTGGGTTCCGATACCGGCGGAAGCATCAGACTTCCTGCAAGTTTTTGCGGTATTTTCGGCTTAAAACCGTCTTACGGCAGGGTTTCAAGATATGGTTTGATTGCGTTTGCAAGCAGTTTGGACCAAATAGGTCCTTTTGCCCGCAGCACAAAAGATATAGCTATGCTTTTAGAAGTCATTTCAGGTTACGACAAAAACGACTCTACCTCTATCAATACCCCTGTTGGAGAATATTCAAAGAATTTAACCTCTGATTTAAAAGGTCTAAAAATAGGTGTTATTACAGAGCTTTTGGCAGAAGGCGTGCAGGATGAGGTAAAAGTTGCCGTAGAAAGTACCATCAAGTTATATGAGAGCCTTGGTGCAGCAATAGTGCCTGTTTCTTTACCCCACGTAAAATATGCAATCGGCACCTACTATATTATCGCTACGGCAGAAGCAAGCTCTAACCTTGCAAGGTATGACGGTGTTCGCTATACCTACAGGGCAAAAGACACCGAAAGCTTGATTGAAATGTTTACAAAAACACGCTCCGAAGCTTTTGGCGATGAAGTTAAAAGACGTATTATGCTTGGCACGTACGCATTAAGCTCAGGCTACTATGATGCTTATTATAAAAAAGCACAGCAAATCCGTTCTTTAATTAAACAGGATTATGACAAAGCCTTCGAACAGGCGGACGTGCTTTTATCTCCTACATGCCCGACTACAGCGTTTGATTTGAATTCCAAAATTTCAGACCCATTGAGCATGTATCTAATGGATATAGGTACTATTACGGCTAACCTTGCGGGTGTTGCTGCTATGAGCGTTCCTTGCGGTTTTGATAAAGAAAATATGCCGATAGGGCTGCAGCTTACAGCCAATGTACTTGAGGAGCAGAAACTTTTGAACTTTGCTTACAGCTATGAACAAGCCACAAATGCCGAATTTGTAAAGTTTTTGTAATAACAGACAAATTTCTGCGCCTTTGTGTTTTTATTAGTGCATAAGGTAAAGCGAGGTATAAACATGGGCATAGAATCTGTAAATTTAGCACAAGGCGCACAACCGATTAAAACAAAAGATAATATGGTGCAGGCGCAATCTTTTGGCTCAGCTGCCGTTGCGACAACTGCGGATAGTTATACTCCTTCTAAGGCGTCTGCTATAGGCAAAGGTCTTTTAGGCGGAGGTTTATTAGTTTTTGGAGCAAATTTTATACATAATATGATATCGGTCGTCAAGATTGTTGGAACAAAAGAGGCATTAAAACTACCTATTGTTGGTGCTCTTGCAATGGGTGCGCTTATTCCTGCTGCAATTGGGGCTGCGATAGGCGGTATTTACAAAGCAGTTACATCAAAATCATAGAAGTATTTATATATAAAAAAGCCAAGGTTCATGCCTTGGTTTTTTTGTGTTAACATTAAAAAATCAGAGTTTGGAACAGGTATGATTATTAATATTAAAGATTTAGAAATCGACAGAGTGCAGGAATTTTCCATTGACGAGGATTTTGAAGATTTAAAAGCACATGCGCAAGGTGAAGTTGAAGCGTCCATGAATGGTGATATCATAGAAATCACAGGCGAGATTGAAGCTGAGCTTGAGTGTGAATGCGACAGATGTTTAAAAACATACACGGAAAATTTCATTATAAATATTGACGAAAAATTTTATAAAGAGTCGTTTATCCCCGAAAATACTAAAGAATACGAAATTAAGCATAGTAATTTTGCAGAAGAATTATACGGCAGGGAAGAAATTGACTTGAGAGATTTAATTTACCAAAGTATAATTTTAAATGTCCCAAATAAAAAACTTTGTGATATAAATTGTATAGGAACGGATGAAGTTCAAAGGTGTCTCAAAGATGATGAGAATACCGTTAGAATAGAAATCCCTTTAAAGAAAAACGATAAAAATAAATAATAAAGTAAAGGAAAAAATCATGGCAGTACCAAAGAAAAGAACAGGCGCATCAGCGCAAGCGCACAGAAGAGCTAACTGGAAAGCTACATTACCGACTACAACAACATGCAGACAATGCGGTGAAACAAAATTATCGCACACTGTTTGCGCTGCTTGCGGTTATTATGACAAAGACAAAAAAGCAAGCAAAAAAGAAGTAGTTGTTGAAGACTAGTTACATTTTAGAGTGAACAACAATGACAATTAGAATAGCAGTAGATGCAATGGGCGGAGATTTTGCACCTTTAGAGACAGTTAAAGGGGCGGTTGATGCTGCAAAAGAATACGGTGTTGCAATTCAACTTATCGGGGTGCAACCCGAGATAGAGAAAGAACTTGCAAAATATGACACAAAAGGGCTTGATATAGCAATAACCCATACTGATGAAGTTATTGAAATGGGTGAGTCTCCTGCGAAAGCTTTGAGAACGAAGAAAAAAGCTTCAATAGTTTTAACGGTTGAAAGCGTTGCAAAAGGTGAGTCGCAAGGGCTTATTGCAGCGGGTTCCACAGGTGCTGCTATGGCTGCGAGTTTATTTGGGCTGGGCAGGCTGAGCGGAATTTCAAGACCCGCAATATGTGCTACTCTGCCCAGTTTTAAAAACCCTGTTGTTCTTATTGATGCCGGTGCAAACAGCGATTGTGATGCGAATATGCTTTATCAGTTTGCTATCATGGGCAGGGTTTTTGCTCAAAGTATTTTAGGTTATGACAACCCTACCGTCGGAGTTATGAATATCGGCGAAGAAGAGGGCAAGGGTAACAACCTTGTGAAAGAAGTATTTAATATTTTATCGGCAAAAAAAGAAGAATTGAATTTTATAGGCAACGTTGAAGGCAGAGATGTATTTATCGGTGATTGTCATGTTATTGTAGCTGACGGTTTTGTAGGTAATGTGGTGCTAAAAGTAGCAGAAGGAACAATCTATACAATGATGAAGATGATTAAAGAGCAGTTTACATCATCGCCTTTTGCCAAAATTTTGGGGCTTTTATCAAAGCCGCTGTTTATGAACATTAAGAAAAAACTTGATTATCAAGAATACGGCGGAGCTTTGCTTTTAGGTGTTAAAGGTATTTCCGTAATATCTCACGGAAGCAGCAAGGCATTAGCTGTAAAAAATGCCATTCGTGTTGCTAAAGATGCCGTCGAAAAAGGTGTGAATGAAAAAATAAGTTCGCAGGTTAAATAAAACACAGAAGAGAAAATAGTATGGCTCCAAAAGTAAAAATAGCAGGACTGGGAAAAGCATTACCCGAAACATATTTAACCAATTTTGACATGGCAAAATTAGTAGAAACCGATGACGAATGGATTTCTACACGCACAGGTATTAAAGAAAGACGTGTTTTAGCAGGGGATGAAAGACTTTCCGAGCTTGCCCACGATGCTGCAGTAGATGCTATTATAGACGCCAAAATCGACAAAAACGACATAGATATGATAATAGTTGCTACTTCCGTTAATGACAGCATTTATCCCAATTTAGCAAGCGAAGTGCAAAGTATGCTCGGCATAGAAAGACATATTCCGTGTTTTGATATGGCAGTTGCCTGTACGGGTGCCATTTATGCAATGAACACCGCAAGAGCTTATATCCAAAGCGGAATGTATAAAACAATTCTTGTCATAGGTGCAGACGCGCACTCAAGATTTGTTGATTGGACAGACAGAAATACCTGTATAATTTTCGGTGATGGCGCAGGAGCTATGATTTTGCAGGCTTCGGATAATTTTGAGGGCATTCTTTCTATGTCGATACATGCCGATGGCTCAAGGGGGCAGGAGTTAACGCTGCCTATGGGAACACAAAACTCACCTTTAGTTGCACAAAAAGAAGTTTTGCCTCAACACCTTTATATGAACGGCAAAGAGATTTATAAATTTGTGGTAAATACCATCCCTGATTCGATATTATCCGTGGTAGAGCAGGCGGGTTTAACTATCGGTGATATTGATTATTTGGTGCTTCATCAGGCTAACGTAAGAATTATAAAAGCGGTGCAGGAAAGATTGGGCTTTCATGACGGACAGGTATTTCATAACCTTCACAAATACGGTAATACTTCCGCTGCTTCAATATTTGTGGCTTTAACAGAAGCTTTTGAGATGAAAGAATTTGAAAGACCCTGTACTATTGCAATAAGTGGTTTTGGTGCGGGACTCGCTTGGGGCAGCGGGATTTTAAGGTTTGATTAACATTTTACCTGAAGAATTTTTGTCATCGAATTAGTTGACATATACAAGCATGACAATTATTTGTTAATATTTTCACCTATTCATCTGTTCAACTCTTAATGTTGTTATAAATTAACCTCAGACCTTCCAAGGTCAAGTTGGGGTTAATATAGTCAAACCGGCGATTCAGGCTGCTTTCTAAAATATCCGAGTATCCGCCTGTTGCTATGGTGATTACTTTTTCGCCCAGTTCTTTTTCTATTTCTTCTATCATGCCGTCTATCATTTTGGCATGCCCGATGACAAGCCCCGATAAAATATTGTCTATAGTGTTTTTGCCTATGGCGGAGGATGGTTTTTCTATTTTTACTTTTGGCAGAAGTGAAGTGTAAGTACTCAAAGCATTAGCGCTTATACCAAGCCCGGGGGCTATTACTCCGCCTAAAAATTCGCCTTCTTTTGACACAACATCGAAGTTTGTTGCTGTTCCAAAGTCCACTACTACGCAGGGTTTACCGTAAAGTTCATAAGCAGCCCTTGCGTTTGCGATTCTGTCGGCGCCTATTTCTTTGGGGTTATCCACTTTGTATTTTACGCCCGTGTTTACTTTGGAGGTGATTTTAAAAACAGGGATATTGAGATAGCTGTCTATTGCCTCTTTTAAAACATCGGTCAGCGGTAAAACAACGCTTGCTATAACAGCTGATTTTAATTCTGATTTTAGCTGATGTTGCTCTAAGATGGTAGTCAAAACAGCCCCGTATTCGTCGCAGGAGCGTTTTTTATCGCTTGCGACCTTAAAAGTTTTTACTAATTTATTTTCTTTAAAAATTCCTATTGAAATTGATGAATTACCTATATCAAGAGCCAAAAGCATTCTTAATTCCTTTTAAATGAAAAATCCCCCGGGCATTGACGCTTAGGGGATTTTTGTATATTACTATTGTTGAGTATCTGCGGGAACCGTGAATACTCTTGCCGCTAAGTCTTTATCTATCATAAAGATACCGTTGCCTTCGCCTTTGATAAGTTTTAGCTTGTCAATGATGGCTTCTGCCGCAACCTCTTCTTCTACCTGTTCATCAACGAACCATTTTAGGAAAGATACTGTCGCATGGTCTTTTTCTTCAATTGCGATATCCATAAGATGATTTATACTTTGTGTTACGAATTGCTCATGTTTCAGTACATTTTCAAACAACTCTATAACGTTTATCCATTCATTATCAGGTTTTTCAATAGTTTCTAATATAACTTTGCCTTTACGGTCTAAAAGATAGTTATAAATTTTCATAGTATGAAAAACTTCTTCTTCGTACTGAACCTTCATCCAGTTAGCAAAGCCTTCAAGCCCTATTGAAGCGCAGTACGCCGACATAGATAAATAAAGGTATGCCGAATAAAATTCTTTATTAATTTGCTGGTTTAAAGCGTCTTCTATTCTTTTTGTTAACATTTGCATTCTCCTTTCCACAGTCCGTGCAGATTGCAATATTCTCTAACTTCAACAATATCACAATCGCAGTTAATGGCAATACAATCACATTCGGATTTTTCTTCATTATTTGAAACTTCTTCGCTGCAGCCGCAATCGCATGGTGATGTTGTATGGCATTCGCAATGCAATGAAAATTCAGGTTTTTGACCGGGGTTTAAATATTTTCTTATAACACCGTCTTTTGTAAAGACTTCTATCATTTGAATATAATGCTCTTCAAGCATTGGATGAGGAACTGACCCTACTTTTACCATGATTGTTCCGTTTTCATCTTCACAAACAGGAACATGCTTTTCACCCGCAGCGTCTGTTGTATTCGGAGCGCATAGATGCATATCTTCTCCGCAGCATACTAACGTGCCTACACCCGGAAACAGAACTTCTATTATGTTGCCGCAAATATTACATTTGTAAACTTCTGCTTGGTTTGTCATCTTAAAACTCCTTTCGTTTTTTGTTGACTTTTTATCATAATCCTTTTAATTCTAAAATAAAATTACGCTATAGGCTAGTATAAATTATCTTTTAAGTTGCCCAACTTTACAAAGTCTTGTTATATTTTTTTTGTTTATGTTAGTATAATCCTTACATGTAAGTATAAAAAACAGGAGTAATCAATTGAAAAAATACGAATTATTATCAATCATTAAACCCAACTTGGATATTGAAGAAGTAGATAAAGTATTATCGCAGCTTGAAGAAACCATCAAAAATCTTGGCGGTACTATTACAAATACCGATAAAATAGGCAGAAAAAAACTTGCTTATGATATAGATAACTACCGCGACGGTTTTTATACCGTTACAAAATTAGAGTTACCTCAAGAAGCCATTAAGACTTTAAAAAGAAACTTAAAATTGAACGACAACTTCTTAAGAGATATGATTATAGAAGATGTAGAAACTAAAGCACAAGCATAAGGGATTAATAATGTCAGTCAGCAAAGCAGTTATCTCGGGTATTGTAACCAGAGAACCGGAAAAAAGATTTACCGGCAATGATTTAGCAATTGCTAATTTTGTTATGAATATAGACGAGCGTGAAGAAACACTTTTGCGCGTTATCACTATCGGTAAATTAGCCGAAAAAGCCGCGGAGCAAGTTACTAAAGGCAGCAAAGTTATTGTTGAAGGCAGATTGCAAACTAATACCGTTAAAGACAGCAAAGGCGAAGAAAAGAGAATTATTGAGCTGCAGGCAGCGGATTTTGACGTATTTAATTCTTCTTCAGCTTCAGGTTCAAGTTTAGCTGACAATGACGATTCTTTCTCATACGGTCCTTCGGACGAAGTTGATGAGTTAATAGGCGATGATGAAATACCATTTTAGGAAGGATAAATAAACATGGCAATGTACAACAAACAAAAACAGGTTAATAAGAAAAAAAATTGTAACTTCTGTGCTGACAAAGTGGAATATATTGACTACAAAGATGCACATAAACTTAAAAGATATTTAAGCGAAAGAGGAAAAATTCTCCCAAGAAGAATTACAGGAACTTGCGCAGAACACCAAAGACAAGTTACTCTTGCTGTTAAAAGAGCCAGAGAAGCTGCTTTGTTAGATTATGTTTTTGAAGGATAATTCTTTATCCTTTGGGGGAAAATGAGCAACTATTCTTACAATTATGATAAACAACCAATTATGGCAGAGCGGGTACTTTCGGCTTTGTCATATTTGACGTATGGACTTGTCGGGCTTGTTTGGCTGATTATTGCTGCGCTTGGCAAAAAAACTATCAAACCGTTTTTGAAATTTAATATTATTCAAAGTATTTTTATCGCACTTGTATTCGCCGTTCTTTCTATGTCTGTTAACATTATTATGAATATATTATCCATTGTAAGAGTCATACCTTTTATAGGCGGGTTTATTAACAGCTTCTTTGACTTTATACTTTTTTATCTCGTTCAATACCAGCTTTTTATGGGATTTTCTATATTAGGAATTTTGGTTTTGGGTTTGAATATTTATTTGATAATATGTTCTTTATCAGGAATTTATTCACAAGTTCCTTATATTTCAAATATTGTCAGAAAATTGGTTTAAAAGATTAAAATGTTTTTAATTGTCGGATTGGGAAACTTCGGTCCTAAATATGAACAAACAAGACATAACGCAGGGTTTATCTGTGCGGATGAGTTTGTGCGCAGGCATGGTTTGTCGTTTAAAACCGAACCTAAATTCAGAGCAGAGATTGCTTCGGGAAATGTTTTTGGTGAAAAAGTTATATTAGCCAAACCGCTTACATATATGAATTTATCAGGCGAAGCCGTTGTAAAAATAGCACAGTTTTATAAAATTGAACCGCAAAATATATTCGTTGTTTTTGATGATATTTCTATCCCTATAGGGCAGTTGAGGTTTAAGTCCAAAGGTTCTGACGGCGGGCATAACGGTATAAAATCATTGACACTGCATTTATCTTCCAATGATTTTCCCCGTTTAAAAATAGGTATAGGTCCTCAGCCTGATTATATGAAATCGGAAGATTATGTTTTGGGCAAATTTACGGCGCAGGAAACGGAGATTTTGCAAAGGGTTATTCCCGCGTCTGTTGACGCTGTTGAAGAGTATTTAAAATCCGGTATTGTTGAAGCTCAAAATAAATACAACGGAATTGATTTGAGTGATTAAAAGCTATAGTCTTTTAGTGCCTTAGGATGCCGAGTATCGGCAACCACCGTTGTGTCGAAAGACACAACCGGGGTTCTAAGTCCGATTAATTTAATTTATCAAATTTTAAAAATGTCGGTGGGGGGAGTTGTCTTGAGGCGTTTGCGAGGTGATGGACACCGAGCATTACGCCTTAGGATGCCGAGTATCGGCAACCACCGTTGTGTCGAAAGACACAACCGGGGTTCTAAGTCCGATTAATTTAATTTATCAAATTTTAAAAATGTCGGTGGGGGGACTTGAACCCCCACAGATTTCTCCACACGCCCCTCAAACGTGCGCGTCTACCATTCCGCCACACCGACATCAAAACAGGTATTAAATTTTCAACGATTGTTAAACACTATTATAGTACAAAAGCTTTTCGGCGCGTCTACCCCTCTCACAAAACGATACTCAATCGTTTTGTTCGGCAGAGTGCCACACCGACATCAAAACAGGTATTAAATTTTCAACGATTGTTAAACACTATTATAGTACAAAAGCTTTTCGGCGCGTCTACCCCTCTCACAAAACGATACTCGTCTTGAATTTTTGGGTACGCATAGCCTTCTATTTCGCTACAGCTTTTTTCTAATGAAAAAGTTTTCGCTCAATTCGGCTAGTTGCGCTTACGGGACTAGTCTTGCTTCGCAAGCCGTCGCCCTGCCAAAAATCCGCAATCGTTTTGTTCGGCAGAGTGCCACACCGACATCAAAACAGGTATTAAATTTTCAACGATTGTTAAACACTATTATAGTACAAAAGCTTTTTTCTGCAGATGTTTTTCTTGGGGTAATTATTTTTACTCTAACCTGTTTTTTCTTTATCTTGTCGTATTGATTTTTGATAATCATCTAAGTAAAAATAGATTAACCCTGCAGATCTTTCTTTTAATGTTTCGTTGACTTTAATCGGGTAGTCTTCAAAGTTTTCAACCTTGCCGGATTTAATAGCATTTATGGTTTTGGCTATGAATTTTTTGATATTTTGCAGTATTTGAGGGTTCATTTTAATCCAATCGGCGAATAATATATTCCCTCGCTCCTGATTGCATTTTTTGCACTCTATAATGTAGTTGTTTTTATCGTCAGATGCTTCTAAAGAATAAGGCTTGATATGTTCGGCTGTTGACATACGCGGTGATAACAGCATCGACGCTATTTCACCGGGACGGCGCCTGCTGTATTTAACTATAAATGCATGCTCATTGTTAAACGATGTAGGCAGATAATTTGCGTATTTAATTGTAGTACCCAAAACAGCACGGTCTGCTTCAGAATTTGCTGCTTTTAGAATTTTGTTTAATTCATAAATTACATCTTTTCTTTTAAAGATTTTATCTCTGCTTTGAGCAAGCTCAATCATATTGTCTATAAACTCTTTAAGATTTCTTTTATGTTCGGGATTTTGTACAAGCTTACTTAGCCTTTTCAGTTTATAAAGAGTTTCAATCTGTTTTTGGACGAGAATTTTTCTTGAATCTTCAAAAGCGACCTGAAAAAGCTGTTGAATATTCTTGTCTTCATGCTGTGAAGATAAACCCAGTAATTTTGTTACAATTTTTTGCTCGTTCCCGTTATATAAACGCTGTCTGCTTTGTAAAATATTGCGTAATTGTTTTCCCTTTGCGTTTTCAATCAGATTTTGGAAGTCTTTGCTTTCTTCATAAGTTACTACATCATTTCCGCATGCTGCGCAGCATAAGCCTTTTACTTTTTTTAATTCAAACGTACAGGGTGGGCGCTCTTGCTTTAATGACACATATGTATCTTCGGCAGGTAAAGTTTTCGCAGAAAAATTTTTATATTTTTTATCTCCGCTAAAAAATATTTGATAGGCTGCTAAATTGTTGATAAACAGAGTATTAATTTTCAAAATGCTATACCTTTCACCGCTGCCTGAACTATTAAGTCTTTTATCATCCTGCGCTTAAAAATTTTTCATAGTCTCCCAGGTCTATGTCTATAATTCCGCCGGATTCCCGTTTCAACGTTTCTTTTACTTCTAACGGGTACTTTTCATAACCGTTCATTTTACCTGATTTAATTACCGCTATTGCTTCTTCTATGAACTTTTGTACATTATTTATAAACTGGGGGGTTTGTTTTACCCAGTCTTTAAATCGAATACTGCCCCTTGCTTCGTTACACTTATTGCATTCAAGCAGATAATTTGATTTATCGTTTAAGCCGTTTCGTGTAAAAGCTTTGATATGTTCAGCCGTAGCCGCATTCCTTGAAAGAAGTCTGTAAGCAATTTCTTTGGGTGAGCGTCTGGAATATTTAACAATAAAAGCATTAACGTCTTCGGCAGATGTCGGGATTGTTTCGGCTTTGGCTAATATGTATGTTAAAGCTTTTATATTACGAGGGTCTTTGTCTTCTGCTGCTTTCATCGCTAAACTTTGCAAAAAAGTCTTTCTTTTAAATGCTATGTCTTCACTCTCAACGATTTCTATTGCTTTATCAAAAAAATGTTTTAACTTCGGCTTGATTGGACCTTCTAAATTATTGGATATGTTTTTTAGTTTAATAATTATGTTTTTTTGTGTTTCAACTAATTCTTTGCGTGAATTATCAAACGTTACTTGTAATAGTTCTTGCAAATTCTTATCTTCATAATCATAAGAAGTCTTTATTATTTTTCTTACTACTTTCTTTTCGGTTGCTTTGTAATTGTTCCATCTTTTTCTTAAATGATGTCTTAACTCAGTACCTGTCGCATCTTTCAGTGTATTTTGAAACCCGTCAATTTCTTTGAACGTAAGTACTTCTTTCCCGCAGCATGCACAAGGCATATGGGGTATTTTTTTAAAGTCAAAATGGCAGGTTGTCCTTTTTCTTTTTTCTTCCGTAGGACCTACAACAGTAATTATAGGAGGCTTCACAACTATAGCTTTAAATGAAGGAGCATTGTAAAAATTCTGCCCGAGTCTGTTTATTAACACTATTCCACCAATCACCCGTCTTGCCTTTTCAGGCTTCACACACTGCTTGCGCTGTTCTCCGCCTGTGCAATCATTGAAAGCAAATTTGCTGTCGCAATTTGTTTCAATATAGATTGCTTCGTTCATTCATTTGCTTGCGCAAATTCATTCACAACGGCGGTGTAGAACGGTTTCGCCTTCCAAAGCCTTGCTCTTTAGCAAGCCTTTTCAGGCTTCACACACTGCTTGCGCTGTTCTGGATATATTAAACCATTTTTTTAAGATTTTGTGTTAGTTTGATACATATTTGTTTACGAAACGCAATAATTTTTAACAGATTGTGTGTATTCTAATATAAATCCTTATATATGGAAAGAAACATGTCTGTACCGAGAATTGCAGATGTATTAGTACCTTATGTCGCGGGAGAAGTGACAAATGAAGAATTAGCTAAAAAACAAGCAAAAGAACCCAATTGGCTTGAAAAACGATGGAAAGATGATAAATCAATCGGAACAAACACAGCCGTAAAAGCCTTTGTCATATTGAGTCCTGACTTTTGGCACAATGCTAACAAATTCGCCTGTTCGCCTATTTGCAGCCTATCAGTTCTATTTTAGTATTTTTTGCATTTTTAATAACGCTGTATAAGTCGGCAGAATATACAGTTTTTCATCAGGCATGGTTTCTTTTAGTGCATAATCTATTGCCTGTTTGATATTAGATTTCATAACTATATTTTCGGCGGGTATTCCTGCATATTTTAGCCTGACAGCCATATCAGCATAGCGAATACCGCTTGTGATAATTTGTTTTTGATTCGAATTTATCAGTTCAAAATTTGCATCCCAAAGCCAGGATACATCACGACCATCAGCATAGTCATCGTTAATTATGATTAAAATTTTGCTTTTCGGGTCATCTTTAACGGTTCTGAGTACTTCGCTTGTGCCGGCGGGGTTTTTTATAAGCTGGACAAGTACATTTTTGCCGTTGATAATTCTTTTTTCCGCTCTGCCAAAAACCGTTTGATAATTTTCAAACGCTTGCGAGATTATTTCAGGTTTGATACCTAACTTTAAAGACAGGACTATAGCGCTTAAAGCATTATAAGCGTTATATACACCCGGAAGGTTTACGCTTACTTCAAAGTCATAGCCGTATTCTTCCGAATAAATTTTTATAATAGAATGGTCGACTAATATTTTTGCTTTTGCTGAAACAAAGGTTTTTGGTCTGGCAAGCCCGCAATCGCAGTAATAGTGACCTATATGCCCGTAGTAAATTTTTGTGTATTTGATGTCTTTGCCGCATTTGCAGGTTGCCGCTTCTGCATTGGCGCTGATATTTTCGTCGGGCTTCTCATATTCTATATCGTCAAATCCGAAGTAAATGCTGTTTGCGCCTGCAAGAGAAAGAATAGTAGGGTCGTCGGCGTTTAAGACCGTTGTGAATTTGTCATTCTTTTGAAATTTATCTACGGCTTTTTTTATCATCTTAGCTGTTGTATCAAGTTCACCGTATCGGTCTAATTGGTCGCGAAACAGGTTTGTTACAATAAGATAATCGGCTAAAAAATAGTCGGCGAATTTTTGCAAATAGGCTTCGTCGCATTCTAAAATACAGTTGTCAGCATTCAGGCGGGCTTTTATATCGGCGCATTCCACTACGGCTGCTGTTACACCTGTCAGCATATTTGCACCTTTTTTATTATGGGCGACTCTACGGTTGTCTTTTTGCAAGATAGCTGATAAAAAGTTTGCGCTTGTCGTTTTGCCGTTTGTGCCCGTTATGGCGATGATTTCTTTTTTTGTTTGGTTAACAAGACGGGACAGGATTTTGGGCGAAATACTGCTTGCGATAATTCCGGGCATGCTTGTTGCTGCACCGAAATGCAGTACTTTTAATATCAGGCTTGTTAATTTAGCAGCGTTTACAGCTATTATATCTTTATTCATGTGGTATTATCTTAATTTCTACTATATAATTATAGAACACAGAAACAAGTTAGCATAGTATAAGGTTGTATGGAAATCTTTTTGGTTGTTTTAAGTTTTTTTCTTTTAGTAAGTATCACATCGCTGCTTATGATTTATTTCTATTCTTTAAGCCAAAAAATATCAGCCTGTACGTATAAAATTGCCTTAGAACGAAAAAATATTAAAAGAAAACTTCGTGCCTTTCAAAATAAATGCAGAAATATTAAGGCTGTTATATCCAGAATAATTATATACAACAAGAAAAAACGTTGGGCTTTGTTTTTTGTTGAGCCGCTAAAGGCTCTTGCCCTCACGATTTTGCCGTTTGGAAAATTTAAAAAAACGATTTTGCTTTTTGACGTGATAAGAAAATTTGTTGTGTTTTTTCTTCCCAAGTTAAATCGTTAATTTTTACTAGTTCTTAAGAATAATATTTTATATTCTTGAGGCTAATTTCAATTAGGTAAAATCGTTGTAGAATAAACATAGTAATTCTTATTTTATATAAGAATTTATCTGCCTCATGATCTCTTCTTCCCGACAAAAAATCGGGATTTTTTATTGCAAATTTTCAAAATCATGCAAAAATTGCACAATTTTTAAAAACTTTAGATTTCTTTACATAAAATTGCAGACCGAATTGCTTCACTCAATATGATTAAAAGAGCTAATCCCTAAGCTCTTCATCTGTCCTCAGCCTCCGCTTAAACCGAGTTATGCGGGTAATTCAAACCAAAAAGTTGTACCGTTATTAAGACGGCTTTCGAGCCATATTTTGCCGCCGTGCATTTCAACAAGCTCTTTTGTAATAGTAAGCCCTAATCCCGTAGAAGAGTATTTGGAGCTGTAGGAGCTGTCTACCTGTTCAAATTTTCCGAAAATTTTGCCGTGATATTTTTCATCTATGCCTATGCCGTTATCTTTGACATAGAATAGGATTTTGTTTTTGCTTTTTTTGATACCTACTTCAATTTTACCTTTCTTGTCGGTAAATTTAATGGCATTGCTTAGCAGGTTATACATAATCTGGTCAAATTTTTGTTCATCGGCGGTTACTTCTATTTTTGCTGCCGGTAATTTTGTAAAAATTGTTATTTCTTTTTTCAAAGCAAGGCTGTTTACCACGTTTATAACCTCTAAAATAGAGCGTTTAGCATCAAACTTTAATTTAATTATTTTCATTGCTTTGGCTTTAATCTTGGACATATCAAGCAAGTCATTAACCAATGCCAGCATTTCTTTGCCGCTGTTTTGGATTTCCAGTACATAATCTTGCTGTTTGGCATTTAAGTTTCCGAATATTTCCATATCAAGCGCTTCTGAAAAGCTTATAATAGCATTTAACGGGGTGCGAAGAGCATGCGACATATTAGCTAAAAATTCGCTTTTTATTTTGTCGGCTTCACGTATTTTGTCATTTTCTTCCCGAACATTTTCAATTGCATGAGTTTTTTCTATTACGTTTTCATTAAGCATTTTTAACTGCAGTTTAAATACATTGCTTAATTCAGCGTCTTTTACTATATAAGAGCCTATGGAACTTAGTGCCTGTGCTACAATAATCTCCTCTTCCGAAAACGGTTTTTTATTGTTGAACCTTACGCAAAATATCACACCGAAAACGGCTTCTTTGATATTCAGAGGCAAAATCAGCAGCGAATAACTTTTTTTTATTTTAATACCAAGTTCGTTAAGTATAGTATTTTTGCCTTTTTCACCGGTTATTTGAGTTGTTTTTTTATTTTTCAAAAAAGTTTGCAGCGCAAACCCCGCAATGTTGTTATAATGGAATTCTATTTTAGTATTGTCAAAATCCGAAATATCTTTAATATCTATGCCGTTGCTGCTAAGGTATGCAATCATTGCGAAATCGGCATTTAAACGGGCTTTTATTTTATTTTGGATTAAATGCAAGGCTTCTTGCGGTTCAAGCTGTGCATTTAAAACGTCAGGTAATTCTAAAAGTATTTCCTTTAAATTCATTTTTTGAGTATACTCTTCCTATAACTACTTAATTAATTATACCTTTTAAATTGTCGATGTTGCAAATAGTTTTACAAAGTCAGGATTTTTAACTTATATGAAAAGAACATTTTTATTTAGTTTACTTTTAATTATAGGCTCTGTTTTTTTGATAACAGGCTTGTTTTTGCAGGATATTTTAGCCTTTTTGCACATTAATCCCTCCAAGACGGTTCTTTATATCGAAAAAATTATTATTTATGCGATAGGGTTTATGGCATTTTGGTTGTTCAGATTTTATAAAAATTCGGAAGAAAAATGAAAAAATTAATAGGTTTCTGGGGGTTTCCCAATCCAAAAGTTATGCAGGAATATACCCGAAAGCATGATGAATATGAATTTTGTGATTTATGTGTGGAATATGGTGCGCCAAAATCGGCTGTTATCCCGGAAGCTAACTGTAAAATTATTGCCAATATTTTAGATAATGCTATTTTCTTTAAAGATAAACTGGAGTGTATTGTGGCATCTGTCGGCAAGGAAAAATGTGATTCCGGCAGATATATTGCAAAGATTTTAAAAGATATGGGGTTCAGTATAATAGAGTCAAAATATGAAAGCTACGCTGACGGTGAGATTTTAACGCCCATTTCGACAAGCGGTTTGTCTGTCAGAGAAAAAATCACAAGAATTACAACTAATATAATTAAAGAAGATTTTGAAACTTATACATACTGTGAGCCTGTTATGGGTTTTTGGGGTGTGCCGCCGAATGATTTTAGTTTTTTGGATTTGCTGCCTGACGCTACCCATCTTTTCGGCTGGGTGCGTTGTGTGGAGGCGAAACGACCTGCTGATGAAGAACTTGAGCTTATGGTAGATGAGAATTTGCCGACTGTGTTTTTTTCTCAAACTTTTTGTTCAAAAAACCAGATAGCAAAATATTTGGCGAAAAAGCATTCCGGCTTATTTATTGATGTTGATGATACGGCTAATAATTCTGCAAAGGCAAAGATAGAAGCATTTATAAGGTTGGGATAAAATGATATACGTTGATGCGGGAACAAGTTTTAGTAAAATTATAGAAATTGGCGAAGATGGTCTGAAAACAACCAGGATTTTGCCATCAGATGAGCTTGGGGCTTTGCAGATAAAATTTGATGCCGCTGCGGGGCATAGCGCTAAAAATTATCTTAAACAGGGGGCAAAGCTTGAGAATGAAATCATAGCTCTGGCGTTAGGGACTAAGAAGCTTGTACCTGAACTTAAAGACGGAACGATTTTAGACATAGGCAGCCGTGACACAAAGTGGGTAAAATTTGAAAACGGCAAATATCGTGAGCTTGATTGGAATAGCGCCTGTGCCAGTGCAACAGGAGCTACTATTGAGATGATATGTAAATTTTATAATATTAATTCTGACGAGCTGCGGGCAGTTAAGGAACGCTTTCCCGTAACATGCGGAGTTTTCGGGATGGAAAAAATTATGGATGAAATCTCGAAAACAAAAAAACCTGACGCTGCTGTTGCAAAATATATCCATGGAATTGCGTTTAATGCCTGGAATTTTGCGCAAAAACCTGATGTTATTTATTTATCGGGCGGATTTTGTGAAAACGGCTGTTTTGTTGATGCACTGGCTAATTATTGCACAGTGGTTAAGCTGGGACGATTTGTTCTTGTTGAGGGCTTGTTTTAGTTAACATAAAAACAGACCGGCACAAATTGGCCGGTCATACAGGGAGAGTATATTATAATTTTTAGGGGAGATTAACATTTTTAAAAACGCTAATCTATCCTTGTAGTAACTGTAGAGCTACTGCAGACAATTGGTTCGCCTGTGATAATACACTTGACGATGCTTGCTGCAATATTTGATATTTAGTAAGTGTTGATGTTTCCTTGGCTATATCTGTATCTCTGATTCTTGATTCAGCTGCAGTCAGATTTTCTGACATTATAGTTAAGTTCCCAAGAGCACTTTCTACACGGTTTTGATAAGCGCCAATCATTGACCTGCTTTGTACTACCGTTCCAATAGCTTTGTCTAACTTATCCATATATTCATGGATTTTGTCCGGTGTCCAGCTTGAACCTGTCTCGTTGATTAAAATACCCAAAGTTGTTGCAGTACATGTAGTAAATGCATCTCTTATATTTAAAGTTGAGTATTCGTCAGTACTTGCACCGATTTGTAGGATAATGCTTGTTGCCTCGGAACTCAACAATGATATTCCATTGTAAGTAGCTGTGTGTGAAATTCTTGTGATTTCTAAAACACGTTGTTGAATTTCGTTCAACATAGCTTGTCTTTCTGCTGTTGCATACGTTCCGTTAGCGGCTTGTACAGATAATTCGCGAATTCTTTGCAAATTGTCTGCGATAATCTCAAAACCGCCCTCTGCGATTTGCAACATGTTAATACCGTCCTGGATGTTTTTGGTTGCCTGTTCTGTTCCTGCTACCTGGGCTTTTAACCCCTCTGATAAGGACAGTCCGGCGGCGTCGTCTCCTGCATGGTTTATTCGGTACCCGCTTGATAATCTTTCATACGTTTTTGCCAAAGCGTCCGTATTTTTCGATAAGTACCTCTGTGAAACCATCGAGGCGACATTAGAATTAATGTAAAGTGGCATAATAACTCTCCTTGTGTATTTCTACCCTGTTCTAAAGTCTCTGTGATTTCTCTTCACAAAAAAGTAATCGGCATTTTTTTTTGAAACTTTAACCTTAAAAACCCTTGTTTTTATGGTAAAATACCTCTACAACTAAAGTATTAGATGATTTCAGCTGCTTTAACGTTTTTTTTGAATATCCTCTGTTTGATGTAGAACTGATTTTCAAAATAGCCCTAAAATTCGGTCGACACAACCGCTTTAGGATATTATTTTAGCTTAAATCATTAATAATAAAGGAAAATAAATGCCTCAATTCTATTTAAACTCAATAAATATAGATAATGACATTGCTAAGATTTCTGAAAAATCAGATATTAAGCATATTTTAAACGTATTGAGATTAAAGGAAAATGATGAAATTCTTTTGATTGATGAGCATGAGATTGTTTATCAAACAAGAATTTTAGAAATTTCCCCTACTCTTATTACAACTAAAGTTATAGATAAGCATGCTTCAAATAAAAAGCTTTCCGTTCAGGTGGATTTGGCGCAAAGCCTTTTAAAATCGACGGCGCAAGATTTGGTTGTTCAAAAGATGACAGAGCTCGGGGTGAGAAATTTCTTTACCATGCCGGCTAAAAGAAGTGTAGCGAAGTTAACGGGCAAAGATATATTATCTAAGATTTCAAAGTGGAAGAGAATTGTCGAAGAATCCTGCAAACAGTGCGAAAGAGCGGACAAGATGGCAGTGCATTTTTTGCCGTCGTTTGAGGAGTTGGCATGCTTGGCGAAAGATTACGACGTATGTCTGGCATGTGTCGAGCGCTCAAGCGATAATTCCATCAAAACCGCCATGCAAAAGTACCCCAAAGCACGCAGGGTTTTGGTTATAATAGGTCCTGAAGGCGGGTTTGAAGATATTGAAACGGAATTTTTTAAACAGGCGGGCATGGAACGAGTCAGTCTGTCGAATTTGATTTATCGTGCCGAAACAGCTTCTATTGCTGCAATAGCGAGTGTGATTTATGAATATGAACTATGATGACATATTAGATTTAGAGCCTGTAAAGGTTTTAGCATGCTTAGCCGGTAAAGAAGCTAAATTATTTTTAGCGGGAGGCTTTTTGCGTGATAAACTCTGCGCTAAAGAAAGTTTTGACATGGATTTTATAGTTCAGGGCCAAAATGCACTTGAACTTGCTGAAAAATTTGCCCAAAAAATAGGCGGGAGTTTTGTTTTGCTTGATAAGGATTATGAAATAGCAAGGGTTGTTGCAGATGATAAACTTCATTATTTTGATTTTGCAAGGTGTCTGGGAGATGATATTGAGAAGGATTTAAAGCGAAGGGACTTGACGGTTAATTCTATAGCACTTGAGATTTTCCCTTCCGTTAAACTTTATGATATTAACAAGGGGATTGAAGATTTTCATGATAAAAAAATAAAGGTTATATCAGAGCAAAATATTATAGATGACCCGCTTAGAATTCTGAGGGTATTTCGTTTTGCTGTTCAGCTTGGCTTTAAAATTGACCCTGAAACGCTTAAGTATGCAAAAAAGCATTTGGATTTGATTGATAGTGTGTCAAAAGAGAGAATACTGGCGGAGTTTTTGAAACTTTTGGAAGCTAAAAACAGCGCAAAGTATGTTGAATTTATGTATGATATCGGTTTGCTATATAAGATTTTGCCGATTTTGGAAATAGAGGAAGGAATTCCGCCTAACAGCCATCACCACTTGGATTTAATTCACCATTCCATGGAAACCTTAAGGCAGGCAGAGTATTTGATTGAAGAAATGCCTGAATGGGTTTCCGCCCGTTTTGATGAGAATTTTAACCATGCGCTGAAAGTTTCTTCTCTGTTTAAAGTTGCCTGTCTTTTGCATGACATTGGTAAAAGGGAAACCTGGACAATCGAAGAAAACGGCAGACACCGCTTTATAAACCATGATGAAGTCGGCGCTATGCTTTTAAAGCCCGTTTTAAAACAGTTAAAATTCAGCAAGGCTCAAACAGCTTATGTAACGAAGCTTGTTAGATATCATATTTACCCCTCGCAGCTGACAAGAAGCGAGGAAGCTGCTTCTCAAAAAGCAATAAACAGGATGTTTAGAAAGCTTGATAATGAAACAATAGATGTCATAATTTTGGCTATGGCAGACAGATTTTCTGCTCTTGGTCCTGAGATTACAAAGCAAATTTCAGAAGATAATTTTAATGCCTTGACAATATTTTTAAATCAGTATAAGGCGTTTGCCCAAACTAAAGAACCCTTGCCAAAGCTTCTGGATGGAAATGAAATAGCGGAATTTTTGAATATTCCAAGAGGCAAAGAACTGGGTCGGATAATAAAAGAACTTCAGGAAGCGCAGGCTTGCGGTGAAGTTCTTTCAAAAAAAGACGCGTTAAATTTTTTGAAAAATATTGTTAATTAACAGGAATGTCCAAAGGCTGTGCTGTTTTTATATGAATAATCTGCCCGGGGTTAATTACAATATCTCCGCCTTTTTTAAATATATTATAGATGGATTTGCCTACCAAAAATCCGCTGCCGCCCAATGAACCGCCGATAGCGCCGACAGGTGCGGTTAGAACAACAGGCACTCCTGCAAGGTGTTCAAGCCCTGTATCTACTCCCCATTTTGTAGAATTTACTATTATAGCTTTGCTCTTAGAGGCATCTTTTTTGAATTCTTTGCCGTAAGAAGTAGGGGAAACAATATCACCTTCGTAGTTTACGTTAGGATTATCCGTAATGTAGGCATAAAGAGGAACTTGTTTGCCTACAGGCGTTACGATATGGTCGAAAAATAACAAAATTCTTGCACCTTTAACAAGTAAGTTAGCTTTTTTTACTTTTCCTACGGTACCTCTGATCATACTTCCTGCCGGTAAAATAATATTATCGCCGAGAATAATATCTTCGGTAATTGAAGCGTTAAACTGGTCGCCTACACTTGATGTTATTGAACTTACGGTTGATTCCATTTTCAAAGGAACAACAGTGCCTTCAGGTATTCTTCTTGATGAAACTTCTATTTTTACAGGTCCTGACGAACCGGGCGCCGACATAACACTGCTGCCTGTTTGTATTAAAGTTGTGGTTAATATTAGTATTAATATCCAAAATCCTGTTCTTATTTTCATATTCTTTCCCTCGATTACATTGCCTCTTTATATTAATTTGAGTATAGAATATTTTTCATGCCAGACCCACATTGTAAATTTTTGTTAATAATTAACGGAATTATGGGATAAATCGTTAAAGAATTTTGAATTCTTGCCGATATATTAAATGTCAGTTTTATTAGGGATATGAAATTCTATGATTAGAAATTATTCAAATAACTCAAACACGTCTAATGCAAACAGGTTTATATTACGTGCATGCAAAAAACGTCGTTCCATGGCAATTTCTAAGGCGAAGATGATTCAGCAGGAACTTGGAATTACTACTAACTTGATAGCGTTGAAATAAGCTTTATATTACTTACATCAAGTTTTTCTTTAATTCTTTGGTTGAATTGGTTTTTAAAAGTTGCCTGCGAACCTGATGTTGTTTTGACTTTGCATAACGTATAAATAACGGTTTGTACAATTCTGTCTACACCAAGAATTTCTATATCTGACAAAATCATCTTTGAGATTTCCGGATTGTTTTTCATATCGGCATAAACCTGGCGCATAGCGTCATAAACACTTTCTACATTAGAATCATGAGGCACGGCTACAGTTAAAATATTGTAGCCGTAATTTTGTGTATAATTTGTTACGGTCGTAATTAATCCGTTGCGGATATAGTGAACCTGACCCGATGTATCCCTTAAAACTATCATTTTGAGGCTTATTTTTTCGACATTGCCTTTAAGCCCTGCAATTTCAACATAATCGCCCACGTTTATTTGACCTTCGGAGAGTACTAATACCCCCATAATCAAATCTTCCACAAATCTTTTTGCGCCAAAACCTATGGCAACACCGGCAACACCGGCTGTTGCTATAAGCGGTTTAATATCTATGCCAAAGGTTGTCATAGCTTGCAGCAGCGCAATAACTATAAAAACGGCCAAGATTGTCGATTGAATAATTTGTTTAATGGTTTGCAGCTGTTTTACACGTTGGGGGTTATCCGTATATGGTAAATTTTTAAATATTTTATTCACTACGATGTCCATTATTTTGACGATAATTGCAAATAAAATCAACGTCATAAGCAATATAACGAATTTGTTTGTAAATATCGCACTAATTGTTTCCATGATAATTTCCTCCCTTAAATAAATTAACTGTCAGCAACTCCTACGACATTAAGGTTAAAGTCTTTGGCAATTTCTTCCCTTGCCAATACTCTTATTTGAGGTATAAACTCTCTTAATACATTGTGAACGATGTCCCTTATCTCGCAAGAGGTTATAACAGGGGTATTGCTGATTTCAAGATTATTTTCTTTGATTTCCTTCATAATATTTGTAATTACCTTTTGAATAACTTTGATATCTATTTCAATATTTCTTTCCTGAATTTCTTCATCAGGGCTGATGTAAATAAGGCTTTCAAATTTCTTTGAAACCTTATCTCCTAACATTATCACAGTTATTTCACGGTTTTCATCAGCGTACATGGCACTAATTTGTCTGGCTAGCCCGATTCTGAGTTCCGTTAAAATATCGATTTCTTCATCTTCTCCTATGTAGTCGTTAATTTTTTCAAAAATGAAAACTATATCACGCACACTTACATAGGAGCTTATAAGCTGCGCCAAGATTGTACGGATTTCGCCGATAGAAATCATTTCAGGGATAAGACTGTCTACAAGGTAGTGGTTTTTCTTCAGCGCTAAATCCATATAATTATTAATATCCGAATAATCCAGTATGCTGTCGGCATTCTTGACTGTTATAAACTCAAGCGCCTCAACTATGAATTCTACCGTACTTTTGCCCTTATTCCAAAAGTCTTTTGTCTTTGATTCTTCCACCCAAAAATTTTCTTCCAAAGTAATTGAGTTAAAAGATGCAATGGCACTTTTGGGTTTTTTGGTTAATCCGTCTTTGTCGAATACTCTATAACCCGGGAATGCTGTTCCTTTATAAGCTTCGATATCTCTTATAAGTATGGTGAATTCATTGGGCTCCAGGTTCTGGCAGCTGTCAAATTTGACATAAGGCAGCACAAATCCCAGTTTTTCGGTTAATTTTTGTCTTGATTTTACGGTTTCATTTAGGAGCAAATTCTCACCGTTGGTATCGGTTAACCTTGAAAGCTCTTCACTTAGCATAATTGTTATTTTGTTTGTTTCAATACCTTCAAACATTTTTTCGGGGTTTATAGCCAAAGAAAGTTCAAGCTTCATCTCTTTTAACTCTCTTAATTCTTCGGCTATTTGTTTGTTAAGCTTCTGATGTTTTTTTTCATCACCTACAACTTCAAGCGCTTGTTTTATTTTTTTTATTTCTTCTTTTTTTTCTTTGATTTTACGTTGAATTTGCAAACACTGGTTGTATGGTGCATCTGAGGTTTCAAACATTTTTTCAAGCGGGCTTTTTAAATCTCCGATATCAGAATTGTCCTGCTCTTCCAGAATTTCAATTTCTCTGACAAAAATACAATTGTAACAAGCTTTGCCCGTGGGTGTTTCCGCCTCGTTCATTGTGTATAAATCCCAGCCTTCAAATGCCATAGTGTTCAGAAGAAGTTCCAGCCCCTGCGCATCGTCAAGCGGGCATGTTTTGACCGCGTATTGGTTTCTGATATCTTTAAACATACTCTCTCCATTGATTTATTGATTTTGATTATAGCATATAATTTGCGGTAGTTAATAAAAAATACCGGTGATTACAGCTTTTCTTTTTTATCTTGTTTCTCTTTTTTATCTTTGGAGTTTTTGCTTTTTTTATACCCGACATATCTTTTAACGCTGATTGTATAGACAAAAGGATTATAAATATCATCCTGCAATAATATTTTTTTCTTATTGAGTATGGAGTTCGTGTCTTTTTTAAATTCTTCGCAGAAATAATTATCCACAATTCTATAATTGGCGTCATTTTTATACCTGATTACTTTATACATTTTCTCTTGAAAATCACGTTTGTCCTTGTCTTCATTAACAAACATATATACATCATTGCCGAATTGTTTCATATTAATAGCCGCAAATTGGGGTTCTTTGCCGTTTGTTTTTTGCACATAAATAAAACCAATTTCGGGATAAAATTTTGTAACTTTTGCTTCTTTGCTTTGCAAATATTCATCAATAATGCCGAAAAAATCATGTTTTGTAACTTCAGTAAAAAAATATATGGGAGTCTTACATTTGACTTTTCTTACTTTAGCGTAAGAGCCGGACGCAAAGGCAAAATATATTATGGCAAACAATATGACAAAAATAAAAATTTTTTTAAACATATATATATATTATCATGCATTCTTTGCTTTTATGAACTTTTTCGCGTAAGTATTCTGGATTTGACAAAAATTCATAAACAGCCATAAAATAAGACGGTATGAAAGAAATTTATTTATATAAAACCCCTAAAAAAGAAGATTATACCGTATCTGTCGGGCTTGCATACCCTTCGACATATTTTTACGGTATGAGTGTGCTGGGTTTTTTGTCGATGTTTAAAGAGCTGGATTCTTGCGAATTTGTTTCGGCGCAGAGGATTTTTACAGATACAAAAACTCTTGCATTTGACCCTAAACATTTTGATATGCTTGGTTTTTCTTGTGTTTTTGAGCTTGATATTTTGCAGATTTTAAAAATTTTAAAAAAATACGGGCTTGAGTTATCTGCCCAAAAAAGAAAAAACAAACCGCTTATTTTTGCGGGTGGTCCTGTTATTACCGCTAACCCCGAACCTTTTGCAGAGTTTTTTGACTTTTTTATTATAGGGGATGGCGAAGGTGTTTCCTGTGAAATCGCTAAAGTTTATAAGCTTAACCGTCATAAGAATAAGAATGAGATACTTAAAGAACTTGCAAAAACAGAAGGGATTTATGTACCGTCTTTATACGACGTAAATTATGAAGACGGATTAATAAGCGGATTTAAACCGCAGAGCTTGGAAGTGCCTGCAAAAGTTCAAAAAAGAAAAGCCGACCTGAGCGAGTGTCTTTTTTCTCCTGTTATTTCAGACAAAACTTTTTACAATGAAACCGCTTTTATTGAAATAGCACGGGGATGCCCTTATGAATGTAAATTTTGCACGGCGCACTATCATAACATGCCTTGCAGGTTTGCTTGTTTGACATCCATAAAAAAAGCTGTCAAAAAAACATCCAGACATGCCAAAAAACTTGTGCTTATAGGTGCGATGATTAGTGAACATCCTGATTTTGAAGAGATTTGTGATTGTATTTTGAAACTTCAACCTAAGCGGGATTTTCAGGTTGAATTGTCTTCTTTAAACGTTAAGAAAGTATCGCAAGGAGCATTGCGGCTTGTTTCCTACAACAATAACGAAATTTCTCTTGCTATAGAATCAGGCAGCGAAGCGCTCAGAAGGAGTTTTGGCAAGCAGCTTTCTAACGATGATATTTTTAATACGATAGGATTTTATGCGCAAGGCGGTGTTAAAAAAATAACGCTTTATTCTATGATAGGCTTGCCTGATGAAACTTCCGGCGATATTGATGAATATATAAAACTTGCGGTTGATTTGAAGAATACTTTTGAGGGAACGGCTTTTACACATATTGTGAGTGCATTTATTCCTAAGCCCCAAACACCGTACGAGCGTGAGCCTCGTAAGAATAACGCTTACCTTAAAACTGAAATGGAAAAAATCAAAACGCTCTTTAAGGAAAACGACATTGGTGTTAAGCTTCCCGTCCTGCAAAACGATGCTTTCAATACTTTGATTTCACAGGGCGACAGGCGTCTGGGTCAGTTTATTAAACATATTTTTACTAAAAACACTCCGATTAAAGATATTTTTAAAGAATATAAAAACTTTATGCGCCTTAAAAACTCCAAGCTGAAACAACCGCTCATACATTTTTCCAAATATATATATAGAACAAAAGATAATGATAAAATTTTACCCTGGGGCTTTATCGACTAGCAGTTTGAATGAAGCTAGGAAGCCGGGATTAAGCTTAAGAGGTGAAGGGGTGAAGAGGTAAAGAGCTTGAGGAAGTTAAGAAGCCGGGATTGAGTTTGCGGGTAAAAATGGAATGTCATTCCTGTTATTAGGTTGAGTTATATAGCAAAATTGGAATATGAGTCAAGATATTAGAAGAATTTTAGCTAAAAATGTCGCAAAATTGCGTATTGAAAAGGGTTTTACGAAAGAAGGACTTTCTTTAAAGCTTGGGTTCGATAATTCCTGTATAAGTAAACTTGAAAAATGTATAATAAATATAACTCTTGATAGATTGGAATTGATAGCTAAAGAGTTTGGTGTTGCGGTAAAAGACTTGTTAAAATAGCTTTTGTAAACAATTGTTTCGTTTTTTTATAAAAATAGGATTGGTCTTCTTGAAATGTTTTTATTCAGGTAAGGATAAAAACATTTTATTAGAGGAGCGAATATGTTAAAGCAGTTAGAATCGGAATATTCTGAGTTATATAAAAATTATGCGGCATGCCGTATGGAAGTGCTTTCTGATATGGATATGAGTTCGCAAGGGCATGCCAATACCGAAATTCTTGATAATAATTCTAAAATTCTTAGATATTTAAACGATAAAGACCTTGCAGCAGAGCTTGAAATGCTGATTGAGTCAGTAAATATGGCTATCCAAAAGAAAAAGTTTGAGCTTTTGCAAAACTTGATTACGGGTCTATCCAAAGATATATATAAATTAGCGGCTTTTGAGATTATGTACTTTGATAAACATGCCTCTCTTTTGAGTTCTGATATTATCCATGCCTTTAAACTCACTAATTTTGTGCAGAATTTGATAAATAACCTTAAGCGCACAGCCCTTGTATCCCCTACAAATACGGCTTTTGCACTTAGAAATGTAATCCTTGCGGAACAAAATAACGTGGATTTCGTCTTTAATCATGGCAATATTGGAAGCGAGTTTCTGCAGCAAGTAGATAAGAGATACCATGACAATTTTGGTTCCAGACTTTCTAACGATATTAAAAAAATGAACAGGCATGAGCTTAAATCGCTTAAGGCGGTTAAGATTTTGTCGGGTTTGTTTTAGATTGATATAGCTTGAAACAGGCGTAAAATAAGGCTTTTGAAAAATTTTTACATTTTCTTAAAAAAAATGAAAAAAAACTAGCCAAAAAAATATGTTTGTTTTACATTATTAATTGTGACGCAAATGACAAGCAACTAACGTAAGTTAGTAATATGTCAGAAGCAATTGGGATAGTACTTTTAAAAAAAATTTGAAATAAAAATTTATTTAAAAAAACGCTTGACTTCAAAAATTGCTGGTGATAACATAACAATTACCGTCAAACGAATGGCGGTTTTATAATGAGTGAGCTAAAGAAAAATTTAAGTTTTTTCAAGCGAACAAATTACAACGAGCTAGGCTCGAGTTATAATGGCAAGTGAACTTTGAAAATTGAATAACTGAAAACTATACAATCGTTAATTCTTTAAACAATTAACTGGACAACAATTAGCTAGCGTTTCGAGCGAAAGCTCGATTTCATAAAAGCTTTTCGACAACGGAGAGTTTGATCCTGGCTCAGGACAAACGCTGGCGGCGTGCCTAATACATGCAAGTCGAACGAGAAACAGGAGCTTGCTCCTGTGGACAGTGGCGGACGGGTGAGTAATATATAGGAAATCTGCCCTAAGGAGGGGGACAACAGTTGGAAACGACTGCTAATACCCCATATGTGCTTAGTTGAAATACTAATCATGAAAGATTTATCGCCTTAGGATGAGCCTGTATCTGATTAGCTTGTTGGTGGGGTAAAGGCCTACCAAGGCGACGATCAGTAGCTGGTTTGAGAGGATGATCAGCCACAATGGGACTGAGACACGGCCCATACTCCTACGGGAGGCAGCAGTAGGGAATTTTGCGCAATGGGCGAAAGCCTGACGCAGCA